>JBQTJD010000473.1:0-8889 GCA_052387475.1 Anaerolineales bacterium
CGCTTCTTCCTCCAGTATGCCGACCGCATCCTCTTTGGCGCCGACACTGGTCCAGTTCCCGACTCTTATCGCCTGTATTACCGGTTTCTCGAGACGGATGATGAGTACTTCAACTACAACCTTGGCGACGTTCCCCGGCAGGGCCGCTGGCACGTGTGCGGACTGTACCTGCCAGACGACGTATTGAAACAGATCTATTTCGACAACGCGCAGCGGATTTTCAATTCATGACTCCGCCCGGCCATCACACCTACGCCGAAATAATCAGCCAGCCCGACGCCTGGGCCGCGGCGCTCGCCATGTTGCGTGACCGAGCAAAGGTGCTCTCCGACTTTTATCGCGCTGGGCGATACCAGGCCGTGCTCTTCACCGGCTGTGGCTCGCCGTACTACTTGGCCTTGTCCGCCGCTGCTATGTTTCAGGAGTTGGCTGGGGTTCCTGCACGCGCGGCGCCGGCCGCAGAAGTGTGGCTTTCCCCCAACTCAATCATCCCTCACGGCCAGCGCACCTTGTTGGTCGCCTTCAGCCGCTCAGGCGAGACGACCGAAACGCTGCGAGCCTGCGAAACATTCCGTGCCCGAGGCGGTGATGTGCTCACGCTCTCGTGCTATCCCAGCCGGCCCTTGACCAGTCTTGGCGCAGTGAATCTCATCCTGCCCTCCGGGCAGGAACACAGCCTGGCACAGACCCGGGCCTTCACCGTGCTCTACTTGGCGACCCTTGCGTTGGTTGCGTTATGGAGCGACCGCGCGGAGTTGCTGGACGAGCTAACCCGTTTGCCTACCGCCTGCCAGTCTCTTTTCGACAAGGCGCAGACCACAGTTCAATCCTATGCTCTCGATGCGGCGGTAGACCGCTTCTACTTTCTCGGCTCCGGTCCGCGCTACGGCCTGGCCTGCGAGATGAGCCTCAAAATGAAAGAGATGTCGCTCAGCCACAGTGAGCCTTTTTACTTTTTGGAATTCCGACATGGGCCAAAATCCATGGTCACGCCTACGACCCTCATCGTGGGTTTGGTCTCCGAAACGAATCGCGCGCACGAGATGGCCGTGTTGGAGGAGATGCGGGCGGAGGGCGCGCGCACGCTCACATTAGCTGAACGCGATGCCGACGTAAGTTTCGCTTCGGGCGTGAGCGAAGCGGCGCGCACTCTGCTAGCGTTGCCCGCTGGACAACTGCTGGCCTACGAGCGCGCCCTGCGCAATGGCCTCAATCCGGATCGGCCACACAATTTGAATCGTGTGGTGACATTGTGACCGCGCTCCTACGCCACGCTCTTGCGCCGCGAGAAGAAACGGAGGTCTGCTTAATCAAAAACTTTCAAACATTAATCCGCTATGTCTGCCGGAATCGTTCGCCCTCCCGCGCTACGGGAGATGGAGGAGACAAGATGCTTTCCAAAACACTCACCGCGCTTGTGATTGGGTCGTTGTTTCTTTCCGCCTGCGGCGGCGCGGCCACGACTGCCCCACCTTCCAACACTCAGGCTGTTGCGCCAACCAGCGCGTCGGCCGGCGAGAAAATCACGCTGCGCCTCTGGTCGCACCAAAACTCGGCCTTTATCGAAGCCAATGAAGCGCTCATCGCCAAGTTCGAAGCGCAACACCCCAATATTGACGTCACCTACGAGTCGTTCGAATACAGCCTCTTCATTGACACGCTGCAAACCTCGATGGTGGCTGGCACCGAGGCCGACGTGATCGAGATGTTCGGAAGCTGGGTGTGTTCGTATGCCAATGGTGGGCGACTCTTGGAAGCGCCTGCAGACGTGATGACCTATGCCCAGGCGCAAGAGATTTTCTTCAAGGCCCCGCTGGACGGCTACTACTGCGACGGCAAACTCTATGGCTTGCCCAATGAATTCAACCTCGAGAACGGCGGCGTGCTGGTCAACCCGGCCTTGTTTGAAGCGCATGGCGTAGCCTATCCGCCCAAGTGGGCGACGTTTTCCGATCTGGTCGCCGACGCCAAAAAGCTGGCCGAGTTTGACGGCGACACGATGACCCGCGCCGGCTTTCAGTACGTGAACTGGGACGGGCTGCCGTTTGCGTTCTTCGCCGGCATTCTGCAACAGGGCGGCAACTACATAGCCGAGGACGGCAAGCACTTCAATTTCGATACGCCCGAAGCCCGCGCCATCACGCAACTGCTGGTGGATATGGCCCAGAAGGACAAGGTCGTTGACCCGGTGATTTTTAACGGCGACGCCAACCCGCCCACCGACGGCTTCTTCGCCGGCAACATCGCCATCAGCTTCATCGGCTCGTGGGCGGCGGGCGAGGGGCGGATCAATTTCCCGGATCTGAAGTTCGACTATGTGGCCATCCCGCCGTACTTCGGAACCGAAAACAAGTTTGCCGCCGACGCGGGTTGGGGCAAGGTGGTGTCGGTGCATACCCCACACCCGGCGGAAGCCTGGATGCTGGCTAAGTTTATGGCCGCCGAACAGGAGAATGCGCTCACCTGGAACAGCACCACCGGCACTATCCCCGCGATAAAGGCGCTGGTGGACAATCCCGGCCCGCTGCTGGAGAAAGCGCCGTGGATCGAGCCGACGTTCGCGCTTTTGCCGCACGGCCAATACCTCGGCAACCTCGGCGACCGTGACCGGCTGTTTTACGAAATCCTGTACCCGCATCTGCTGGACGCCGTGCAGGGGGTTGCCACTATTGACGAAGCGGTCACCGCCATTCAAACCGAAGCCAATGCGATGGTGGATGAGAACAAGTAAGGCTGGTTCATCAACCTGAAATCATCGTGTATAACCCTGTGAGGTCGCCCAGGCCTCACAGGGTTTGAGAGGTGATCATGAGCAACACCGCGCTCGTGGCAAGCCGGGGCGTCCGAATGCCGGGTAATCTGCGTTCGCGTCAACACGGGTTTGTGGCCGGCGCCCTGACGCCGATCATGCTGTACTTGATGTGCTTCTCACTACTGCCCATCCTATGGGTGGTGGTCCTGAGTTTCTTCGACTACTCGCCGGCGCGCGCGGGCAGTGGCCCGCTGGGCCTGGGGGGCGCAAACCCCTTTGTCGGTCTGGACAACTACCGGGCCATGTTCGCGGATACGCAGCCCGCGCGGGAATTCCGACAGGCGCTAGGCAACACCTTCATCTTTGCGTTTCTGGTGCTGCCGCTCAATCTCCTCATCACTCTGCCGCTGGCCGTCGTGCTGGATGGCGTCCACCAGCGGCTTAAGGGCCTGTTCCGCGCCATCTATTTTCTGCCCACCATTAGCTCGGCGGTGGCCGTGGCCCTGATGTGGGCGTATATCTATCACCCGCAACAGGGCCTGCTCAACACCTTCATCAAATTGATCGGCCTCACGCCGCCGAAAGCCTGGCTGACCGATCCGCGCGCTTTCGTCTTCGGCGTGCCGCTGGCGATGGTGGCCGTGATCATCGCGTACCTGTGGCAGGATTTCGGCTACAACCTGGTGATCTTTGTCGCGGCGTTGCAAGGCATCCCGACTGAACTCCGCGACGCGGCCCGCATTGACGGCGCGAACGGCTGGCAAGAATTCTGGCGCATCACGCTGCCGCTGCTCCGGCCGACGCTGCTGTTCGTGTGTGTGCTGACGATGCTCTCGTCGTTCCAGGTTTTCGTCATTTTTCAGGTGATGACGATTGGTGGGCCGCGCAACCAGACTACACCGCTGGTGATGAGCATCTACCAAAACGCCTTCCGCTTTCAGAACATGGGCTGGGCGGCGGCCCTCGCCATTGTGCTGCTCATCATCATCGGAACGATCACGGCCATCCAGTTCCGGCTATTGCGCACCGAGTGGGAGTATTAGTTCATGGCCCTCGCAGACCTCCCCACATCCGCACGTCGCTTTCCGCTCAGCCTGGGACAGACGCTGGCCTATGCCGTGCTGGTGCTCGGCGCCGTGCTCACGCTCTTCCCGTTTGTGTGGATGCTGATGTCGTCGCTCAAACCGGCCAGCGAAATCGTGCGCGTCCCGCCCACCCTCTTTCCACAGCAGTGGACGCTGCAAAGCTATTTGACTATCTTCAACGACTCGCGCTTGCCGCTGTTGCGCTTCTACTTCAACAGCCTGTTCGTGGCCGGCTCGCGCGTGCTCATCACCCTGTTCACCAGTTCACTGGCCGGTTTCATCTTCGCCAAGTATCGCTTCTGGGGCAAGAACGCCGCCTTTGCCCTCATCCTGGCGCAGCTCATGGTTCCATTTCAGGTGATCATGATCCCGGTTTACCTCATCCTGGTGAACCTGCGCCTGATCGATTCGTTGTGGGGGCTGATCGTCCCAGCAATGGTGGATGCGTTTGGGATTTTCCTGATGCGCCAGTTTATTGAAAGCATCCCCAACGATGTGCTGGATGCGGCGCGCATGGACGGGGCCAGCGAATTTGGAATCTACTGGCGCATCATCCTGCCGCAGATGGGCGCCGCGCTGGCGACGCTGGGCATCTTCACCTTTATGGCCTCGTGGAACGATTACCTGTTCCCGCTCATCGTCATCACTTCGCACGAAAACCGCACCCTGCCGCTGCTGCTCACCTGGTACAACTCCGCGCAGAGCACGCGCTACGATCTGACGATGGCCGCCTCGGTGCTGGTGCTGCTGCCCATCCTGGTGGCCTTCCTCCTCTTCCAGCGCTGGATCGTGCGCGGCGTGGCGCTGACCGGGATGAAATGACAGAGAAGTTCGTCCTGATCGGAGCGGGCAGCGCGATGTTCACCTGCGGCCTCGTCGCCGACCTGCTGGCAACGGGCCAGGCCGCTGACTTGGCGCTGGTGGACATCCATCCGGAGGCGCTGGAGACCGCTGAGAGGCTGGCCGGCAAGATGATCGCCGCGAAGCGCGCGCGAATTGGCCTATCGGCTTCAACCGACCGGCGTGCGGTGTTGCGCGGCGCGACCGCCGTCATCTGCACCATCGGGGTCGGCGGGCGGCGGGCGTGGGAGAAGGATGTCTTCATCCCGCGCCGGCATGGCCTGTTCGCACCAGTGGGCGATACGGTTGGGCCGGGCGGCACGTCGCGCGCGCTGCGCATGATCCCGCCGATGGTGGCGATTGCCCGCGACGTGCTTGACCTCGCGCCGGAGGCGCTCTTCTTCAATTACGGCAACCCCATGGCCCCGGTGTGCCGTGCAATCCGCAAGGCCACCGGCGCGAGGGTTGTTGGATTGTGTCATGGGGTCAACGACGTGGCCGGCTATCTCGCCGAGGTGCTCAACATACCGCGCTCGATGTTGCAGTACAACGCGATGGGCATCAATCACCTAACGTGGTTCGTCGCGGTGCGTGCGGAAGGCCAGGACGCGCTGCCGCGCCTGCGCGCGATCGCCGCGCGCCGGCTGGCTGAATTTCCCCAGACCGAAGACAGCCCGTTCACCAGCCCGTTCGGTGACCCGTTCAGTTGGCAGTTGCTGCAACGCTTTGGCGCTTTCCCGGCCGTGCTCGACCGCCACGCGACCGAGTTCTTTCCACAATTCTTTCGCGAGGGCCGCTATTTCGGAAGGACGCTGGGCGTGGACGTGTTCAGTTTCGAGGGCACCATTGCCGCCGGCGACCGGATATACGCCCAGATGCGCGCCGACGCGCTCGATCCCAAACCGCTCACGGACGCTTACTTCGAGCGCTTCGGCGGCGAGCACGAGCAAGTGATTGAAATTATCGACTCCATCCGCCGCGAGCGGGGTCAAGTGTACTCGGCCAACTTGCCGAATACCGGCCAGGTTCCCAATCTCCCACCCGAAGCCATTGTCGAGGCTCCGGCCGTCGCCGATGGCGCGGGCCTGCGCCCCATCGCCCAGTCGCCGCTGCCGCCCGCGCTGGTGGGGACTTTGGCCTCACGCTATCAGTGGGTCGAAACCGTCGTCGAGGCGGCTCTGGAAGGCAGCCGCGAGAAATTTTTGCAGTCCCTGGTGCTGGATGGCTCGGTGACATCCATCGAGCAGGCGGCGGCGCTGGCGGATGAACTGCTCGCCGCGCACCAGGAGCATTTGCCGTGGATGAACGAATGAACCGGATCGTCATTGACACCGACCCCGGCGTGGACGACGCCCAGGCGATCCTGATGGCGACCGCTCACCCCGAGACGTGCGTCGAAGCCATCACCTGTGTTGCCGGCAACGTCACGCTGGAACGCGCCGTCGCCAACGCCCTCGTCATTGTGGATGCGTGCGAGCACGACATCCCCGTGTACGTAGGCTGCGACGATGCGCTGGTCGTACCCACGCCGCGCCGGGCCATCTCGCACGGCGGCGATGGGATGGGCGGGGCCAACTTCCCGTCCTCAACGCGCACGCCTGCTTCCGAGCACGCCGCGCTGGCCCTCGTCCGGCTGGCGAATGAGTCGCCCGGCGCGCTCACATTGGTGGCGATTGGCCCGCTCACGAATGTGGCGCTGGCGATGCGCCTTGACCCGGCGCTGCCGCGCAAGTACAAACGACTCGTGGTGATGGGCGGCGCGATCCGCGCCAGCGGCAGCGGCTGGACCCCGCCGACCGAATTCAACTTCTGGGTGGATCCTGAGGCCGCTGCGGTCGTCATCCGGGCCTGGCCCGAGGTAAGCCTGGTCTCGTGGGAGGCGACGCTCGCGCACGGCTTCACCGCGCAACAGGTGGATGAGTTGGCCGCGCTGGGCACGTCGCGTTCCGGTTTCTTCAATCGAATCACCCGCAACCGCATGAGAGAGACTCCGTCGGGCGAGCGGATCATGTTCGCCGCGGATCCGCTGGCCATGGCCGTTGCGCTCGAACCCGACATCGTGCGCCGGGCCGAGCGGCGTTTTGTGCAGGTGGAGTTGGCCGGGGCGTTGACGCGCGGGCAATCGGTGGTGGATTGGTTCGACGTGTTGGGTCAGCCGCCGAACGTCAACGTGATTCTGGAAGTGGATCGAGGCCGCTTCTTCGCGTTGATGCGGCAAGCAGTGGCCGGCAGAGCGGGGTAGCTGCGCATGTTCCGTATCGGCGTTACCCAATGGTCTTTGTCGCGCGGCGGGGCGGAGGCGCTCTTTCAGGCCGCCCAACTCGGCTTCACTGCCATCCAGCTTGATGCGGGCGCACTCGATAGCGATCTGCTTCTGAGCAGCGCCTCGTTGCAGAAGGCCTACGCACAGGCGATGCGCGAGAGCGGCGTCGCCATCAGCGCCATTGCGCCGGGCTATCTCAACGACTATGGCATGACCAGCCCGGTAGGTTCGCTCAACGCGCGAAGGTGTTGGGATGTGATTCAAATTGCCATTGACGCCGCGCTCAACCTGAACGTGCCGCTCGTCTTCCTGCCGAGCTTTCGCACGAGTGAAATCCATACCGAAGCGGATTTGATGCGCACCGCCGAGGTGCTGCGCCAGGCCTGCGTCTATGCCGCCGGTCACAACTTGGAGGTGGCGACCGAGAACACGCTCGATGTGCCTGGCAATCTCAAGCTGCTGGAAGCAGTGGGCCAGCCAAAGTTGCGTGTGCTGCTAGATACGTTGAACCCAGTCTTGTGGGGCCACGACGTTCCGACGATGATCCGTGACCTGTGGCCGCACCTGAGCAAGCAGATTCACGTGAAGGATGGCATGACTGGCCAGATGGGCAATGCGCCCTTGGGGATGGGCGACGGCGGCTTCGTCGCGGCGATGAAGACCCTACGGTCGCTCGGCTTCAACGGGACGTTGATCTCCGAGAACGATTACACCGGCGAGCGGGAGATGTGGGCGGCGCGCGACTTGGCCGTACTCGCCGAATTCTCTCGCCACGACGAAAGGTAGAGCGCTATGGAACCGCTGCGGGTTGGATTTATCGGCGCGGGCATTTTTGCGACGTGGGCGATCTACCCGGCCCTATACCTCGCACCTATCGAGTTGCGCGCCGTGTGCGATTTGGACGAAGAGAGGGCGAAGAGCGCTGCCAGCAGGTTCGGTGCCAGCCGCTGGTACACCGACCATCGTCGGATGTTCGAGCGCGAGGACTTGGAGGCGGTCATCGTCTGGATGGGGCCGCGACCGCGCCAGCCGCTGGTACGCGAGGCGCTGGAGGCGGGCTACCACGTCATGATCCCGAAACCGCCGGCCCTCTCGCTGGCCGAGGCCACCGAACTGGCGGAGGCTTCGCGCCGTGCGGGCAGAATCCTGATGGTGGATTTTCAACGTCGGTTCAGTTTCGGCATCCGGCGCGCCAAAGAGATCATGGCGACGCCGGCCTTCGGGCAACTCACGCAACTCTCGTGTTCGTTTTGCAGCGGCAAGTATGATGCCGTTCGCGGGGCCGGCTATGATGGGCCGATCCACGCCTTCCTCACCGACTTCGCCGTCCATCACTTTGATCTGGTGCGCTATCTCGGCGGCGACGTCACGCACGCCGCTGTGTATCATCAGGAGTTGAACGGGGGTGGCGCATTTGCCCTGGCCCTGCAATTTGCCAGCGGCGCAGTCGGGACTTTGCAACTGAACAGCCAGCGCATCTGGTGGCGCAACTATGACCGCGTCGAAATCACCGGCCAGGGTGAGTTCGTCGTCGTGGACGGCCTGTGGGGCGTCAGGCACTACACCCAGGCCCAAAACACTTTCACGGAAAATTACAGTGACGAGCGCAGCGTCGAGTTGACCGGCGACGCATACGCCCTGATTGAGTTCGTGGAGGCAATTCGAGAAAATCGAGAACCGAACGCCAGCATCCACGATTGTCTCGGCAGCATGCGGCTGTATCAGGCTGTGTTCGACGCGTATCGCGCGGGGCGGAGCGGGGCGATTGAGCTAAACGACTATCCATTCCCTGGACACAAGTGAGTTTCGCGACATGCCAAAGATCACCTTCATCGGCGCGGGGAGCACGGTCTTCGCCAAAAACCTGCTCGGCGACATCCTCAGCTTCCCTGAACTCGCCAACTCCACTATCAGCTTGATGGACATTGACTCGGAACGACTCCGCACCT
>JBQTJD010000474.1:0-2688 GCA_052387475.1 Anaerolineales bacterium
ACGTTAGTTCCAAGCAGTCCGGTATATGCAGGGTTTTCATTCGACGGAAATGATGTCTTGACTCATGTCAGTATAGGTGACTAGCCCAAGCTGCAGCGCTTTGTATTGTTGAAATGTCCTTTTCCTCCCCCCTCTACCTCCTCCTGCTCCTCGCCCTCCCGCTCGTCGCGTGGCTGGGCTGGCCCTCGCGCGGGCCGAGCCGGCGGCGGGAAATCGTCAGCCTCGTACTGCGGCTGCTCATGGCGCTGCTGCTCATCCTCGGCCTCGCCGGGCTGGAGGTGCGCCGCGCGGCGGATAATCTCTCGGTGGTGTTTTTGGTGGATAGCTCGGACTCGATGCTGGTGCCCATCACCGTCGGCGGCGGTGCGACCGCTATCGAAACGACGCCGCGCCAACTCGCCATCGAGTACGTGCGCCGCGCGTTGCAGGAGATGGGGCAGGATGACAAAGCCGGCGTCATCGTCTTCGGCGGCGATGCGGTGGTGGAACGCCCGCTCTCGGCGAGTGAGAGTCTCGAAAATCCCAACTCGAAAGTCACGACGATACAGACCGACCTCGGCGGCGCGATTCGGTTGGGCTTGGCGCTGCTGCCGAGCGACAGCGCGCGGCGGATGGTCATTCTTTCGGATGGACTCGAGACACCGGGCGACGCCGCCGAGGCCGCGCGGCTGGCGGCGACCAGCGGCACGCAGATCGTCGTCTTGCCATTCACGGTCAGCGGCGGCGCGGAGGCGCTCATCACCTCGGTGAAAGCGCCGACGCGTTTGCGACAGAATGAAGAGTTCGCGCTCGAAGTGAAGATTGATTCGACGCTCAACCAAACGGTGGGCGTGCGCGTGCTGGCGGGCAGCGACGTGGCCTACGAGGGCAAACTCGAACTGCGGCGAGGCGCGAACAGCTTCACGTTGCCGCTCAAAGCGGGCACACCCGGCTTCAGCGCATACCGCGTGCAACTCATCCCGCCCTCCGGCAACGCGGCGGCGGACACGTTCTATCAAAACAACGAACTGGCCGCGTTCTCACAAATCGAAGGCCCGGCGCGATTGTTGATGGTGACCAACCCCAAGCCGCGCGACGACGTGCCGGGCTATGAAGAATTGCTCGCCGCGTTGCAGGGCGCGGGACTCAACGTTGAGACCACCGAGCCGGGCGGCTTACCCTCCGAACTGCCCGCGCTCGCCGAATACGCGTCGGTGATTTTGGTGGACGTGCCAGCGCGTTCACTCTCACAGCGCCAACAGAACGCGCTCGAAACGTACGTGCGCGATCTGGGCGGCGGCCTGGTGGCCGTGGGCGGGCCAACGTCCTTCGGAGTCGGCGGCTACTTCAAGACCCCGCTCGAACGCGCGCTGCCGGTGGATATGGACATCAAAGACGAGAAGCGCCGCGCGCGCCTCACGATGGTCTTCATCATCGATAAATCCGGCAGCATGAGCGAGATCAGCGGCGGCGTGCAGAAAGTGGATCTGGCGAAGGAGGCCGATATCCGCTCGATTGAACTGCTCAGCCCGAGCGACAAAGTCGGCGTGATTGCATTTGACGATAGCGCGGCGTGGGTTGTCCCCATCACCCCTCTCGACGACCCGAACGCCATCATCGCGCAAGTCGGCACCATCCGCTCCGATGGCGGCACCGACATCATGGCCGGTGTGCGGCTCGCTTCGGAGTCACTGCCCGACGACGACTCGACTGTGAAGCACATCATCCTGCTCACCGATGGCGGCGCCGACCCGACCGGCATCCCCGAACTCGTGCGCAAAATGAATCAAGATGACGGCATCACACTCTCCTCGGTGGGCGTAGGGCCAGGGGCCGCGCCGTTCCTGCCGCAACTGGCGCAGGAGGGGCAGGGCGTCTATCACTTCACCGACGACCCGGCCTCCATCCCCGAAATCTTTGCCGAGGAAGTGACGCTGGCCACACGCTCGTACATCGTCGAGCAGGAATTTTTCCCTCGGCAGTCGAGTCCGAGTCCAATCTTGCAAGGCATCCAGTCCGCGCCGAAGTTGCTCGGCTACATCGGCACGACGGCCAAGAGCGCGGCGCAGGTCATCCTCGTCAACCCCGATAGCCCGAACCCCGAAATCCCCGACCCGATTCTGGCGGCGTGGCAGTACGGCCTCGGCAAAAGCGTGGCATGGACGAGCGATGCAACCGGCCGCTGGGCAAAGAGTTGGGTGAGCTGGGAGCAGTTCGCGCGCTTCTGGGCGCAGGCGGTGCGCTACACCATCAGCGAGGGCGCGCAATCGGCAACCGATGTGCGTGTTTCACGTGCCGGCGAGCAAGCCATCATCAGCGTAGACGCGAAGACCGATGCAGGCGCGTTTCTCAATGGGCTGACGGTGCAGGCCAACGTCATCGGGCCGGATGGGGCCACGCAGGCCATCACGCTTACGCAGAGCGCGCCGGGCCGCTACACCGGTAACTTCAACCCCACGCGCGAAGGTGCGTATCTGATTCGAGTCGCGGGCGGGGATGAAGGCTCGGAAGCATCCATCGCGCAGACGGCGGGCTGGGTGCTATCGTATTCGCCGGAATATCAGATTGGATTGCCTACGGAAAACGAGTCGAACTGCGTTCCGCAGAACGTACGCTTCCTGCTGCAACTCGCACAGAGCACCGGCGGCGGCAACGTCACCGGCGAGTATGCCCAGGTCTTCGCGCACGATTTACCGCCACCGCCGAGCG
>JBQTJD010000475.1:0-4431 GCA_052387475.1 Anaerolineales bacterium
TCGGGATCGCTGCCATACTCGGTGGTGAGGTGATCAATCCACCGCCAGGCCACTTCCGCCGTCGTCAACTCGCGTGAGTGGATGGCGGCCATGAGCAGGAAACGCGGCTTGTCGGTGTTGGGGTTGAGGGCGCAATCGCCGGGGCGCAATTTGGTGATGCAAATGGCGATCAGGTCGTTCTGAATTGGTCGCGCATTGAGCTTGCCCCACGAGTCACCATAGTCAACGAGTTTCGCTAGAGTGGGATGAGTAGCCTCGACCGCGTTCAAATGCTGATAATGCTCGGCCACGGTGCGGTAGCCGTTGTAGTACGTCAGCGGTGAGATGGTGGATGGCAACGTGTGATCGAGCGTGACGGTGAAGCCTTCTGCGCGCAGTTGATCCACCACCACGCTATCGCCCAGCACGAGCAAATAATCAGCGCCGCGCGCCTCCAGCACGTCCCAGTCGCCGGTGGTCAGGCGCGTCACATCGTCCGGAGACCTCAGCGTGACGCGCCATACCGAGAGCGGCGGCGGAGGGTCAGTGGGCTGCGCATTGGAGGCGCGCAAACCAAAGAGCACCGGCGCGAGCACGGCGTTGAGCAGGATGGCGCACAATAGCAGCTTGCCAATCGAGGTGCGAGCGGACATGTCAGGTTGCTCCTTGGGTGTTGAGGAGACGACACCCGCCTCCATTAACGCCGATTGGGCCTGATCTTTCTAGCCCAACCCACTCAGTATTTCTGCGGAGTGCAGGCCGATGCGCGGCGTGTTTTCGCGCCGCTCTCCTGAGTGTGGCTTCGCAACGCGAAGCACGTCGAAGGATCAGGATACTGGCATCATATTCAAGCGATACAGCTTCCCATCCAGCTTGTGCCCGACAATGCTTTCCATCTTTCGCGAGACCTCGGCGACTTTAGCTAAGTCCACGCCAGTCTGCACGCCCATTGAGTCGAGCATGTTCACGGTGTCCTCGGTGGCGATGTTGCCGGTCGCGCCGGGGATGAAGGGGCATCCACCCATGCCACCGAACGCAGTATCGAAGTGGCTGACACCCGAACGCAGCGCGGCGAGCACATTCGCGAGGCCCATGCCGCGCGTGTCGTGCAAATGCAACACCAGCGGCACCGGCTTCACCATTGGGCGGAGCTCCTGCACCATGCGCCGAATGGCCTGTGGGTTCGCCCTGCCGGCGCTATCTGCCAGCGACAACTCATCCACCCCCAGCGCAACGATGCGGCGCACCATCCCCACCACCCGGCGCGGATCAATCGCGCCCTCATTCGCGCAGCCAAACGCGCACCGCACGCCCGCGCGCACGCTCAGGCCTTTGGCCCGCGCCACTTTCACCATCGCTTCCATTTGCAGCAGCCCGTCTTCCACCGACATGCCGGTATCCTTCTGGCTGTGCGTTTCGCTGGCCGAGACCGAGATTTCCACTTGGTGAATGCCGGCCGCCGCCGCGCGCTCCACGCCCTTCACGTTGAGGGCAAGGCCGCTATACGTCACGCCCGGCTGGCGGTGGATTCTGGCGCACACGTCTTCGGCGTCGGCCATCTGCGGAACTTTTTGTGGATGGACGAACGCGGCGATTTGAATGCGCCGCAGGCCCGTGACGGAAAGCGCGTCAATCATCTCAACCTTGGTTGCGGTGGGAATGGGTGTGGCTTCGGCTTGCCACCCATCACGGGGGCCGACCTCCACAATTTCGGCGTGCGGCGAGAGAGTCGGCACATCGAGCGACTCGCTGCGCCGCCACAACCGGTTGTGATAGAGCAACGGCGTATCGGCCCCGCTCGAGTCGGTTGCGACCACTTCACCGACAAAGATGGTGTGGTCACCGCCGTCATAGGTCTTCCACACACGGCAATCAAGCCAAGACAGCACACCCGGCAGAATCGGGCAACCGGTCACCGCCATCGTCGCCTCGATGCCTTCGAAGCGCTCTTCGACATCGGGCTTCATGCCGGCGAACACCAGCCCATACTCCATTTGATGCACGTCAAGCACATTCACCGCGAACGCCCCGCTCTGTTCGATGGCGGTGCGGTTGTACAGCTTGTTGTCAATGCACACCGAAATGAGCGGCGGATCCAGGCTGACACTACTGAATGAACTCACCGTCAGGCCGAGCCGCTGGCCGTTGAATACAGTAGTCACCACGGTAACGCCGCTGGCCCATTGGGCGAGAGATTGTTTGAAGGATTGAGGAGACACTGGCATTGTCGAATGGTCGGGTAGTCGTGTGGTCGAGTAGCCCGCAGACTACCCGACCACTTGACCACCTGACCTTCAGAGAACACATCGCGTTTGTTGAACCACGCTGTCATAAATCGCCACCACACTTTGCCCGGCGTGAGGCACGCAATGCGCGCGCCATTCTGCGTGTTCGCCAGCACGCGTTCGGCCAGAAACGGCGTTACCGTTTCGGTGGTGCGGTGCGCACGGCTGGCCTGAAGTTGCGGCAGATGGCTCAGATAACACAATGAATCGCTCTCCTGCAGGGCGGCTCGATTGATTTGGGTTTGCAATACCTCGGGCAGAAAAGGGCATGTACGCCGATAGGTTCAGTACCGGCGACCTGCGGTCAATGACATCCATCACTCGTATCGTCATACTTTGGCGCCTTCCAAAAAAGCATGGGCGCTGTGTTGGATCAAACTCGGCACGGCGTTGAGGATGATGCGCGCGCCGCGCTGAAGCTGCTTCTGCGCCGCTTCGCCAGTGGCAGCGGTGATCCCGGTAGGAACGCCCGCGCGGTTCAGGGTCGCAATTACTTCGTCAATCACGTGCTGCACCTCGGCGTTCTCCGGCCCATCGTAATGGCCCATCGCCATCGAAAGGTCGCGCGGGCCGATGACGACGCCATCCACCCCACGCACCGCCGCCAATTCGGACAGCACCGGCAACAGCTTTACATCCTCGAACTGGGGCCACACAAGCGTTTGCTCATTCGCGAACGTCACGTAGTCCGCCTGCCGAAAATCGTTGAGCATGTAGTCGGCGGCCCGCACCATGCCGAGGCCGCGCTTTCCGAGCGGCGGATACTTCACCGCCGCGACCAGAGCCCCCACGTTATCCGCCGTCTCAAGACCCGGCATCATCACACCCAGCATGCCCGCATCCATGTATTGCAGCACCAGCTTCGCATCGCGCTGGCCGACGCGCACCAACGGCGTGAGGCCGGTGAGTTCGCACGCCCGCACAAAGTTCGTGGCATCGCTCGGGCTGACGCCGCCATGTTCGGCATCGAGCATGTAGTAATCAAAGCCGGCCAAGCCGATGAGTTCGGCCAGCATCGTGTCGGCGCTGTTGGAGATAACGCCGAACACCCGTTCACCACGCTTGAGTTTGGCTTTGGTCTTGTTCTCGCTAATCATGATAGTGTTGGCAAATCCCACAACTTCAATCCCGTACCACGCGTAACGCGCGCTGCCCAGGAACGCCATTATAGGCTTGCAACGTGAACTCCACTGCGAACGCAACCGCGCCACATGCCCGTCGTGCAACGAACGTTATCGCCGGATGGCGGCTGACTCGGTGACGGCCCGCGAATACTTGCTGCGCGCTTTAATGCTCGAAGACCGAGTGGCGGCCTCGATCCCGCCCCTGAGCCAAACGGCGGCTAAGGTTCAGTCATACGACCGGCTGGCAATTTGCCTGAGGCGCACCGGGTAAATTTCGTCTATCCGTTTCGCTGCCGCTCAGTTATAATGCCGTCACCATATGAACACCCAAAGGAGAAACCTCACATGGCAAGCGTAACCTATGACCACGTCGACAAGAAGTTTAACGACAACCACGTTTTGAAGGATTTGAATATCGCCGTCGAAGACAAAGAGTTCCTTGTCCTCGTGGGGCCTTCGGGGTGTGGCAAGTCCACGGCCTTGCGGTGTCTGGCCGGGCTGGAGGAAATCACTGGCGGCCGCGTCCTCATCGGCAATCGCGATGTGACCAACGTCGCGCCGAAAGATCGCGACATCGCCATGGTCTTCCAGAGCTACGCGCTCTACCCGCACATGAGCGTGTTCGACAACATGGCCTTTGGCCTGAAATTGCGCAAGACCCCCAAGACCGAGATTGACCGCCGTGTGAAGGAAGCGGCTGACATCCTCAGCATCGGTCACCTGCTGCAACGCAAGCCCAAGCAGCTCTCCGGCGGTCAACGCCAGCGCGTGGCGGTCGGACGCGCCATCGTTCGGGAACCCTCGGTGTTCCTTTTTGATGAGCCACTCTCCAACCTCGACGCCAAACTGCGCGTGCAAACCCGCGCCGAAATTTCCAAACTGCATCAGCGCCTCGCCACCACCTTTATCTATGTGACCCACGACCAGGTGGAAGCCATGACGATGGCCAGTCGCATCGCCGTGATGAAGGACGGCATTTTGCAGCAGCTGGATTCACCTCAGAACTTGTACGACCGGCCCAACAACGTCTTTGTGACCGGTTT
>JBQTJD010000476.1:0-4908 GCA_052387475.1 Anaerolineales bacterium
ACCACCGCTCATTCTTCACATACCAGCGCACGGTCTTTTCGAGGGCTTGGTCGAACGAGTGGCGGCTCTCCCAGCCCAGTGCCTTCGCTTTGCTAATGTCGAGCGCATAGCGACGGTCATGCCCGGCGCGATCCGGCACGAACTTGATCAGGCTGTGCGGCTTGCCCAGTAGATCGAGGATCTTCTTTGCCATGTCGATGTTGTACGTCTCAACCCCCGTCGCCACGTTGTAGGCCTCGCCAAGTGCGCCTTTGTGCAACACCACATCAATCCCCTCACAGTGGTCAAGCACATATTGATAATCGCGCTGTTGCATCCCGTCGCCGTACACCGGCAGCGGCTCATCATCAATTGCGTTGGTCGTGAACAACGGCACGGCCTTTTCAGGGTAGTGGTACGGGCCGATGTTGTTCGAGCCGCGTGTGATCGTGACCGGCACGCCATAAGTGACAAAGTACGCGTACACGAGGTGCTCGGCCCCGGCCTTGCTGGCCGAGTATGGGCTGCGCGGCTCGAACGGGTCACCCTCAATGCTGCGCTTGGGTGCTGGCACCTGTCCATATACTTCATCAGTGCTGATGTGGTGGAAGCGCTCCAACCTGTGCGTGCGCATGGCTTCCAACAGCACGTGCGTGCCGCGCACGTTGGTCTCGGTGAACGTGTACGGGTTAAGGATGGACTGATCCACGTGCGTCTCGGCGGCGAAGTTGACGATGGTGTCAATGGCGTGCTCGCGGAGCGCCGCCTCCACAGCTGCGCCATCGCAGATGTCGCCGTTCACAAACGCAAAGTGCGGGTTGCCCTCGGCGGGCTTGAGATTCTCCAGCCGCCCGGCATACGTCAGCTTGTCGAAGACCACGATCCGATAGTCGGCATACTTGCCCAGCATGTGGTGCACGAAGTTTGAGCCGATGAACCCGGCGCCGCCGGTGACGAGGAGGTTCTTCATTTCAGTAACCAGTAGCCAGTCAACAGTAAACAGTGAGTCGCTTGTCAGGACTGTTCACTGCTTACCGTGCACTGTTCACTACACTAAATCAATCTGCGAGTAATCGCCTAAATTCAAGTTGATGGATTTCGGCTTGCGGTCGGTTTGAGTGACAAGTGCATTGCGGCCAATGAGCGAGTCCTGGATGCGCGCGCCGACGTTCGTGATCTTGCAGTTCTCCATCACAATGGAATGCTCAATCTCGCTGTTCTCGACGGTGACGCCGTGATAGAGGCTGGTGAACGGGCCGATGTACGAATTCACAATTCGCGTGTTCTCACCGATGATGGCCGGGCCACGCACCGTGCTGTTGATGATCTGCGCGCCCTTCTCCACCGTCACGCGCGGGTCCACCTTCGAGGCCTCATCCACCGCGCCGTCGATGCGCGGCGACACCTCCTCCAGCACGTGATCGTTGGCCGAGAGCATGTCGGCCATCTTGCCGGTATCAATCCACCAGCCCTCGTGCACGTATGGATGGACGGCGTAGCCCTTCTCCACCAGCCATTGAATGGCGTCGGTGATCTCCAGCTCGCCGCGCCCCGAGGGCTGAATTGAATGCACAGCTTCGCGGATGTGCTGATCGAACATATAGATGCCGACCAGCGCCAGGTTGGAGGGCGGGTTCTTCGGCTTCTCCACCAACTGCTTGATCGAACCATCGCCGTTGAGTTCTGCCACACCGAACTGCTGGGGATTGGGCACGCGCTTCAGCACGATCTGGCTATTCCAGTTGCTGCCGGCGAATTGGCGGATGAGGGGGCTGATGCCGCCCTGAATCACGTTGTCGCCGAGGAACATCACGAAGCGGTCATCACCGATGAAGGGCAGCGACTCTTTTACCGCATGCGCCAACCCGGCCGGCGCGCTCTGCTCGATGTAGCTGATTTGCACGTCCCAGCGCGCGCCATCGCCCACCGCCTCGCGAATCTCCGGCGCGGTGTCGCCGACCACGATGCCGATGTCGGTGATGCCGGCGTCGCGGATGGCTCGGATGACGCGGAAGAGCACCGGCTCGTTCGCCACCGGGATGAGTTGCTTCGCGCGCCGATAGGTGAGGGGAAGCAGGCGCGTGCCCTTACCGCCTGAGAGGATGAGGCCTTTCATTCCGGTTCACTTTCTCCATTCAGTAAACAGTGAACGGCAATCAGCTCCAGTCGCACACTGATTAACGTTCACTGGTCACTTTGCCGCCGCATGTTACGTGAGGCGGTCAACGCTCCCCAATGGCATAAAGGTCATGCGGCTAATACTTGCCGATGCCGCCTTCGGGGGTGGCGTTGGTGAGCACCGCGCCCACCAGCCGCACGTGGATTTTCTCGAGCAACTCTTTCGCGCGCTGAGCGTGGTCGCGTCGGGTATGGCCCGCGCTCACCACCAGCAGCGCGCCGTCGAGGTTGGCGGCCAGCAGTGCGGCATCCGAAACGGCGAGCAGTGGCGGAGCGTCGAAGAGCACAAAGTCGGCTTGCGATTTGAGGCTGGTGACCAAAGTCGCAATGCGGAGCGAGGTGAGCAAGTCGGCGGGATTGGGGACGGTGGCGCCGGCGGGCAACAGACGGAGGCCGTCTACCCCGCAGGCTACCGTGTCGGGCGCTTCGTCCCCATCCTTCCGTAGCATCCAATCGCTGAAACCAGGCGCAGCGGGCACGCCGAAGATCTCATATTGCCTGGGTCGCCGGAGATCACAATCCACTAAAATCGTTTTGCGCCCGCCCTGCGCCATCACCACCGCGAGGTTAGCCAGCGTCGTGCTCTTGCCTTCCTCCGGCGCAGCGGAGGTGACGAGCAGTGTCTGCAACGGCTGTTCGAGGCTGGCGAAGATAACGTTCGTCCGCAACGTGCGGAACGCTTCGGCGGCGTCTGAATGCGGGTCGATGAGGGTGACAAGGTCTTTCGTCATTTAGCTTTTCCGCCGCCCGCCTTCCAACGCCGGCACTGAACTGAGCACCGCCAGACCGAGCACGCGCTCCACATCCTGCCGCGAGCGGAGCAAGCCGGCTTCGAGGTATTCAAGCAAGAAGAGGATAAGGCCGCCGAGCAGCGCGCCGAGGATGGCTCCGGCCAGGATGTTGATGCGCGTCTGCGGGCGATACTGCGAGTAGTCGGAAACATCGAGCAGCTCGGCGTACACGCGGTCATCCTGCCGGATGGAGGCATTCTCGTTGTCACGCCACGATTGCAACAGCAGCGCCCACGTGCGCGCGATGGCCTTGGCTTCCTCGCCATCGGTGCTGCGTGCGTCAATCTGCACGGTGAAGTTCGATTCGTCCGGGTCAATCTGCACACGGCCCAGCAATTCATCCGGCACTGTCGTGAGCTTAAGTTGTGAAATAACTTCTTGCGCGTTGTCCCGCGTCTTCATCCACTCGGTGTACGAACGCAATACGGTTTTCGCTGCGGTCGTCAGGCCGAGGTCGGTGCGCGAAGGCTTGATGAGCACGCGTGCGGTTGCTTCGTAAATCGGCGTCTGCAACTCGCTGAAAACCCAGGCGCTCGCCGCGCACAACAGCGCCAGCACTACGATGATCCAACCGCGACGGCGCAGGATGGTGAACAAATCAAGCACACTCATGGGTCAACTCCGGGCGGCATTGTAGCATGGGACGGATGACGAACGACGGATGACGAAAGCAAGTCCTACTACTTTCGTCTGTCGTCCTTCGTCCTTCGTCGCGGAATCTCCGCCAGCAACTTCAGGCCAAACGCCTCCAGCTCTGCCTTCTCGCGCACGAATGGGTCGAAGTAGTGCGCGGCCAGGGCGAGGGTGAGGCCGACCGCGAGGGCCAGCGCGAGGCGCAGAGGCACGTCGAGGCGGGCGCGCAGTGAGGGCGGCCCAGCCGGCCCGACGGCAGGCGCATCCAGCGGCGTCACCATAGCTGGCTGCCCATTGAGCGGCGGAAAGATTTCGGCGTTGCGCGTTTGCAGCACCGCCGTCACCGCCTCGGCAATCGCGCGCAGCTGTTCGGCATCGCCCGCGCCGAGATAGACGACGAGGAGGCTGCGTTGATTATCCGAGTTGCTGATGGACGCAGCCACCGCAGCGGCAGACACTTCATGTCCACGCGTTTTGAGTTCATCGCTCACCGCTTGCGCGAACTGGCCGGTGCGCACCCAATCCTTCAGCGCGCCGACGATGTATTCGGAAGTGAGCCAATCATAGTAGCCGCGCGCGAACTGCGGGTCGCCGGTGAGGGTGGTGGGCTGGCCGGCGGTGTAGCGCATGACGAGCGCGTACCCGGCCCCGGGCGCTTGATATGTGATAAGGCTATACGCGCCGACGGCGAGCGGCGGCAGCACGATGAGCCACCACCAGCGTTGCGCCACTTTCCAGAGTTGCTTCAATTCCATTAGGTTGAATCACCACAAAGGGCACCAAGAACACAAAGCTTTCTTGGTGTTTCTCCGTGCCCTTTGTGTTCTTGGTGGTTCAAATCCTCTCTGCAATAAAAGCTCGTAAGCGTTCGACAAACACTTGCGTATCAAACCGCTCCGCCGATTGACGAATGGCGTGCGCGTCGAACTTCAGCGTATTGAAATGCAGCAGCGCGGCCTTCAACGTTTCAAGGCTTTGCTCGCCGAAGAGCACGCCGTTCACGCCGTCCTGCACCGTATCCAGCGCGCCACCGCCTGCAAACGCAATGACCGGCAAGCCAGCGGCCAGTGCTTGCACCGGCGCGATGCCGAAATCCTCGAGGCCGGGGAAGATGAAACCCCGTGCGCGGGCGAAAAGTTCCGGCAAATCAGCGTCGGGCACGCGCCCCAGGAATTTTACAGCAGGCCCGGCCAGCGCCTCCAACCGTTCGCGGTCGCGCCCGCCCCCCGCCAACCACAGCGGCAAGCCCAATTCACTGCAATCCGCTACCGCCAAGTCTATGCGCGTATATGGAATGAGTCGCCCGGGGCTGAGGAGGTAATCGCCT
>JBQTJD010000477.1:0-10810 GCA_052387475.1 Anaerolineales bacterium
AGCGTGTTTAACGCAGCCGCAACGCTGTTGCCCGATGGAACGACCCTGCTCTTGTGTCGGGTGGAGAGCCGACGCGGGCACTCGCACTTGTCCGCCGCCCGTTCGGTCAACGGTATTGATGACTGGAAGATTGACCCGCAACCCACGCTCTCGCCTGACCCCGAAAACTTCCCCGAAGAAATGTGGGGGATTGAAGACCCGCGCATCACTTACGTCCCGGAATTGAACAAATACGCCGTTGTCTACACGGCCTACTCGACCAGCGGCCCTGGCGTGGCGCTGGCGCTGACCGAAGATTTCCATCACTTCGAGCGCTATGGCATGATCATGTCGCCGGAGGATAAAGATGCGGCGCTGTTGCCTCATCGCATCGGCGGCAATTGGGCTTTGATCCATCGCCCGGTCAGTTATCTCGGCGCGCACATGTGGATCTCCTATTCGCCCGATCTGCGGCATTGGGGTAGTCACCGGCTGATGCTGGAAGCGCGTCGGGGTGCATGGTGGGACGCCAACAAAATCGGACTCTCACCCCCGGCCATCGAAACCCCGCAAGGTTGGCTGGTGATTTACCACGGTGTGCGGCACACCGCGGCCGGCGCGATTTACCGGCTGGGGCTGGCGCTGTTTGATTTACACACCCCGGAGCATTGCCTGGCGCGTAGCAACGAGTGGGTCTTTGGCCCGGAAGAACCCTACGAGCTCCATGGGGATGTGGGCAACGTCGTTTTTCCGTGCGGCTATACCATCGCGCCCGATGGCGACACGATCCACCTGTATTATGGCGCGGCGGATACCAGCCTGGCCCTGGCCACCGGCAGTGTGTGTGCTATTCTGGAATGGCTTGAGCACCACAAATAAAGAACACTTGCTTCGACCTGCCCTGCCGGGCTGTGGGCACTCGCGATAGGCAAGCTGATGAAGACAAGGCAACGCTTTTCCGATGACATCCTGGCCGCCATCCGTGACGGCCACATCCTCGGCATTCGGGCGGGCACGCAGCCGCACCGCTTCATCGGCATCTGGGCGGTGGTAGTGGAGAAGCGGGTCTTTGTGCGCTCGTGGGGCTTGAAGCCGCGCAGTTGGTATCGCACGTTTCTCGAGGAGCCGCGCGGCGTCATTCAAGTCGGTGAGCGCCAAATCCCGGTGCGCGCGGTGCGCACCCGCAGCGAGCGATTGAAGGATGCCGTCAGCCGCGCGTATCGTGAGAAGTACAACACCTCCGGCTCGGTGCAATACGCCAAAGACATGGGCCGCGCGAAGTCGCGGGCGACCACCACTGAACTGGCGCCGCTGTAGTCGAGCAGATCGAGTCTCGTTTCAAAATCGGCTCTATCAGGATCAACGCGGTATTGGTACACGGATCACACGGACTAACACGGATTGCACTGATCTATTTACAACCTATCTCTGAACCCGAAAGGTGACTGTCACTGGGCAACGCTGTGCATTCATTCTCAGGTATTGGCTGCCCAGTAACAGTCACCTGGAATCAAGTTTAGATAGGCTCCTAACAGTCTCCGTGAAATCCGTGCAATCCGTGTACGCTTTCTCGCTCCAAAACAAAACGCCCGCTGCACTTTCGCAACGGGCGTTTGCGTTTCAATCAGCCATCGGCTATTTGGCCGCCATTTTCTCTTTGTGTTCGCGCACCAGCTCACGGCGCAGCAGCTTGCCCACGCCGGGCGTGCGCGGCAACTCGGTGCGGAACTCAATGTGCTTGGGTACTTTGTAACCGGTGAGTTGCTGTTTGCAGAATTCGCGCAACTCGGCTTCGGTCACCGTCTCGCCGTCCTTCAACACCACCCACGCTTTCACCGCCTCGCCCGCGCTGGCATCCGGCACGCCGGCCACCCCCACCTCCTTCACCTTCGGGTGCTGGATGATGATCTCCTCGACCTCGCGCGGCCAGACCTGGAAGCCGCCCGGCTTGATCAATTCCTTTTTGCGATCGACGATATAAAAGTAGCCGTCCTCGTCCATCCGCGCGATGTCGCCGGTGAACAGCCAGGGCGGGCCGCCATCGCCCATGTCGCGCAAGGTGTTCTGCGTTTCGGTCGGCATATTCCAGTAACCGCGAAACACTTGCGGGCCACGGATGATGAGTTCGCCATCCTCACCGAGCGGTATCTCGGTCACCCCATCCACCACCGACACTAGCCTGCTTTCCGTGTCGGGCATGGGCATGCCGATGGAGCCATCCTTTTGTAAGCCGGTGAGCGGGTTACCGTGCGTACACGTCGGCGCTTCCGACAGGCCAAAGGCCTCGAACACGCGCCCGCCGGTCAACTTCTCGAACGTCTGCTTGGTCTCGAGCAGCAGCGGCGCAGAGCCGGAGACACAGAAGCGGATGGAGCTTAAGTCGTACTTGCCCGCTTTCACATCGGCGTGATTGTTGAGGGCGTTGTACATCGCCGGCACGGCGGGGAAGTAGGTGGGCTTGTACTTGTCGATGTTCTCCAACACGTCCTTCAGGTCGCGCGGGTTGGGTACCATGACCAGCGCCGCGCCTTTGTGGATGCTGAGCGACATGCCTCCAATCATGCCGTACACATGAAAGAGCGGGATGGCCATCAGCGTGCGCTCGCCGCCCTCGCGGAACGCGTGCAGCCACGCGCCGATTTGGAGCATGTTCGCCATCACGTTGTGGTGCCCGGCGATGGCGGCCTTTGACAGCCCGGTCGTGCCGCCCGAGTATTGAAACAGCGCGATGTCCTCGCCGGTGAGCGCC
This sequence comes from Anaerolineales bacterium, assembly GCA_052387475.1. Classification (GTDB taxonomy): domain Bacteria; phylum Chloroflexota; class Anaerolineae; order Anaerolineales; family UBA6663; genus JANWXR01. The sequence continues at coordinate 2,729 of JBQTJD010000477.1, forward strand.
AGGGCGGGCCGGTCTTTGGCCGAATACTTCGCCATCAAATCCTTCATCCACACATCACCCGCTGCCAACTCCACGCGGTGGCCGTCCTTCTTTTCTTTCGCCAGCGTGAACAGCAGCGCCAGCGCCGGGGGCAACTGCTCTTTGATGTTGGTCACAATCAGCCGCTTGAGCTTGGTCTTGGGCTGCACTTCCTTGACGCGCTGATAGAAGTTGCTCATCACCACCATCGTCTCGATGCCCGAGTCGTTGAACTGGTGCTCCATCTCGCGCGGTGTGTAGAGCGGGTTGGTGGCGACGACGATGCCGCCCGCCTTGAGGATGCCGAAGAACGCAATCACGAACTGCGGCGTGTTGGGGATGAAGATGCCGACCCGGTCACCCTTTTTCACCCCGATGCCGGCCAGCGCGGCGGCGAACCGGTCGGTGAGGTCATTCATTTCCTGATAAGTGACAGTGCGGCCTTTGAAGATCGTGCACGGCTTGGCCGGGTATTTGGCGGCGGCGGCCTCGAGGATGGAGTGCAGCGGCTTGTTGGGGATGGGACTCACGGAGTGCGGAACGCCTGCGTCGTAATGTGACAGCCACGGTTTGGTATCCATATCCGTCTCCTGACTATGAGGAAAGTTGATGGCCCAATTCTACAGCGAAACCGGCGCTTGAAAAGCGGGCTATCGGAGACCGCGTCGGTGTGCAAAGCGCGAACGCATTCGCGTTCATGCTTTGCCTGAGACCGACGCGGTCTGGCCTAGTGGTGTCCATTCTTATCCAACACCAAATCACGCTTCAACTGAGATTAAGCTGGCGCGACGAAAATAGCAAGCAAAGAAATGTCATTCCGAGCCGCGCCTTTTGCGGCGAGGAATCTCTACTTTTATCCCAGAGATTCCTCGCTTCGCTCGGAATGACAATTCAAAGACATTTCATTGGAGACTCATCTATGAACCTACGCAATGCATTACTCACCGGCGGACTTGTCTTGGCCGTTGGCTCGGCGGGCGTCATCGGCGCGCTGGCCGGCGGCGGGGCCGTGTACTGGGCGGTGCAAGACCGGCTGAATGCAACAGCCGCTGCGCCTCAATCCCCAGCCCCACAACCAGTGGCGCAGCCGGCTCAGCCCACCGCACCGCAAACGCTCAACGTCGATATCAATAGCGCGGTACAAGAGGCGGTGACCAAGGTCGGGCCGGCGGTCGTCACCGTCGAAACGGTCGGGGTCGGCTCCGGTTCGGGCGTCATCACCTCGCCCGACGGTTACATCATCACCAACAATCACGTCGTGGAGGGCGGCCAGCGTTTTCGCGTCATCTTCCGCGACGGGCAAACGGTGGACGCGCAATTAATCGGTACCGATTCGCCGTTTGCGGATGTGGCCGTGCTCAAAGTGGAGGGCGAGGTGCCCGGTTGGGCCGCGCTCGGCGATAGCGACGCGCTGCAACCCGGCGAGGCCGTCATCGCCATCGGCTCGCCGCTAGGCGACTTCCGCAACACCGTGACCGTCGGCGTCATCAGCGCCACCGGTCGCTCCATCGAAACCGACTCCGGTTATCGCATGGAAGACCTGTTGCAGACGGATGCCGCCATCAACCACGGCAACTCCGGCGGCCCGCTCGTCAACCTGGCTGGGCAGGTCGTCGGCATCAATACGCTCGTGGTGCGCGGCGCAGGCTTTAGCGGCGATCAGGCGGAGGGCCTCGGTTTTGCTATCGCCTCGAACACGGTGAAGGCGCTGAGCGAACAGATCGTCGCCCAAGGCTTCGTCGCCCGCCCGTATCTCGGCGTGGAGTGGACGGCGATCACGCCGCAGGTGGCGCGCGCGAACGGGCTGGCGGTGGAGTGGGGGATTTACGTGCAGGCCGTTGGGCCCGACAGCCCGGCGGCGCAGGCCGGTTTGCAGCCCGGCGACATCATCACGCAGATGGGCGACCGGCCGCTGGACGCCGACAACCGCTTCATCAACGTCCTCATGTCCTTCACTCCGGGTGACACCATACCGGTAACCGTGCAGCGCGGCAACGAGCGTGTGCAGATCAATGTCACGCTGGCCGAACGGCCCCGCAGCGGCTGATATTTCAGGTGACTGTCACTGGGCATTATGCCGCTTGGCGCTTCCGAGTCGCCGTCGCCCAGTGACAGTCACCTTTTACGTAGAAGGTAAAATGCTGGCACGTTGCTTGAAACGGCAGCATCGATGTCCCAATCTCGCCGCTACCTCCCCTTCGCACTGGGCATGGGCCTGTTCACGTGGCTGATCTTCGGCGCGCCCGCGCCAACAGCCCAAATCAGCCGCGCCCAATCGGGCAACAATGTCTATCTACCCTTCGTCGCCCGCGACTACAACACAAGGCTGGCGCGCGTCAACTACTATCGCAGCCTGGGCCAATTGCCGGGCCTGACCGAAAACGCCGAGTGGAGTGACGGCGCGTTCAAGCACGCGCGCTATATGGTGAAGACCGACCAGGGCACGAACTATGAGGACACCGGCTCGCCGTGGTTCACGACCGAGGGCAACGTCGCCGCCGCGAACAGCCTGCTCTTCGGCGCACAGGACATCACCATCACCGACGAACAAGCGGTGGATTATTGGATGCGGTCTCCGTTTCAGGCGTTGAGCATTTTGGATGCAGAGCTGCGGTCTACGGGGATCGGCAGTTATCGCGAGGCCGATGGCGGGGTTGTGATGGCGATGGTGTTGGATGTGGCGCGCGGGCAGGTGAACGGCCCACCGGCTGGGGTGACCTTCCCTGTGAAGTGGCCGGGCAACGGGCAGACGATCAACCTGCGCACGCTGTTCACGACGGTGGTGGATTATCCCGACCCGTTGGCCCACCCCGGCTGCGCGGGCAACGCCGGTTTGCCCATCATCGTGCAGTTCGGCGACGGCAGCAACAGCATCAGCTTCCCCGCCGACCCCACCACCCTCAGCAGCGGCGGCTCCCCGCTGGCGCATTGCGCCTTCAACGAATCGAATTACACTGGCGCGGACAGCGCGCAGACGAGTTTGGGCCGCTTGCTGTTGAGCACCCGCGACGCCGTCGTACTCATCCCCAAGTTACCGCTGACGCAGGGCGCGACGTACACCGTCACCGTCCGCGTCAATGGCATGCCGACCGCAACGTGGTCGTTTACCGTTGCGGCGAACGCCAACCCGTAATTACTCATCTCCCCGCGCTACTCAACACGCTCCCATATGGCTGGTAGCCTTTCGCCAGCGTCACCGCCCCACTCGCACTCGTCAGTTGCCGCACGCTGCCCAGGTGATCGGCCAAGAAGTAGCTGGCCATACTCCCGGCAAACTGCGCAATCCGGCCATTGCCGTAGAGATAGGTGTTCGCGCGGCTGTCCGCCAACAGCTACACTCGCTCCGATCCTGATTTTTCGTGGTATCCAATTGCTATTACAGGCAAATATTCTGATGGCGTGTTCGCGTTATTCTGACCATGAATACGAACACCCATGCCAGCGAACTTGCACATTGTAAGTAGTGGGACTCGTTGGACCAAAGTCAATTGAGACCAATTGGATAGATTCTTGCTGATCATTCAACTGTATGTAGCATCGTGCTTGACTGGCTTGTTTTTGACATTCCCCCATGGTTTCGTAGTAATCTGCGATGGTTTCGGCAGGTGCGATTGCAGAATACTGGTACTCAACTACTGGATAAAGCGCAGTTCCAATTCCAAACACAGATCGGCTTTGTAGCGTTGAGTCTGGATAGACTAAGCCTATAGGTGGTACGTTCATGAAGTTGCATCGAAGCACAATTGCTGTGACACAGATACCAACAACTAAAAATCCTATTGCTACAATCAGCACTATCCGTGTACCGCATGGAAATGTATTTCGCATTCTTTTCTTGGCCTAAGGGATCGGAAAAGGAGGCGGGGTGGGATTGATCGTTCGATATACTCTTGGATGACCTATGGGGTCTAGTTCGCCATCAACGGGCAATATGCCAGTTGAATTCCGCCACCACCAGTCGCCATTAAACTGTGGCGACATTCTTTGAACTGTAAGGCTGGAGAATAGACCGGGCCATTCACGTGCGTTTGACCCGAGGCAAAGCCCAGAGTCGCAATTTCCTGACAACGGCATCACTCTAGGTGTCCAGTATCGCCAGCCAGACCTAGCATTCGGTGCTTCCTCTAGGCCAGCCGCACCATAAGTCTCATCGAAGACGAGCAACGAATTAGTAGTGGATGAGTCGACATTGACCGCGCGACAAACTGTACGTATGTAGATTCTCCAATAATTGGTATCTTGCGTCCAGCCATTGAACATCCGCAAGCCCGAGTAGAAGCCGATAATATCGGAAGTGAGATCTTCTTCGGAGAAGTGGGATCCTCGCAAGCCAATCAGCCCTTGAGTTTCCTCAAATTGCTCATTGGCATCCATGAATATGCTTACTGCTATTCTCTCCCGCCAGCTGCCTGATACGCGGCTATTGGGAATCATTGCGAATCTAGAGAACAGAGGAACTTCGATTCCGAAGGCCCCTAGTTGGATAGAGAAGTTAATTGCCCAATTATCGGTCCAGTAGTGATAGTCTCCAAAGTCATAGGGGCTACGCTGATAATGAGTCTCAGCATGTCGAAAATCACCTAGTAGTTGAAGACCTCGGAATGCACTGTTATACCAGTGTTTCCAGTCAATCCAGCCGCACTTGCATGTGAATTCTGCGTTTCCTATTGCAACATCAGAACGAGTTGGAAACAGACCAGCCGGATCGGTAAACCGAATTGGGTTCCCCTCAACATAGCTCCATTTGTTCAAGGAAAGTGGCCGATATACGCTGCCTTGCCACGGATCCCGTGTTAAAAACCTTCCATGTCCCGGCGCGTAATACCTCGCCCTTAAATACACCAACCCGGTGTTATCCGTAACCTCTCCGGTGAATCCGTACATGCTCGCCCCTGTCCCGTTGCTACTAAGCATTGTGCCAAACGGTTGGTAGCCCTTCGCCAGCGTCACCGCCCCGCTTGCATTCGCCAACTGCCGCACGCTGCCAAGGTGGTCGGCCAAGAAATAGCTCGCTGTGCTTCCAGCAAACTGCGCAATCCAGCCATTGCCGTAGAGATAAGTGTTCGCGCTGCTATCCGCCAGCACCTGCACCAGCCCAGCATTGAGATCGAGCGTGTACGTCGTGGTGATGCCGCCCGTCACCTGCCGCATCCGGTTCCCCATCCCGTTGTAGGCGTAGCTGGCTGTCAGTCCGCTGCCAGTGACTGTGCTCAAGCGATTGGCTGTATCGTACGTGTACGTGAACACGCCATCGTTGACGAGATTGCCGTTGGCATCCCAAGTGAAGGCCACCCCACCGGCGTTGGTCAGCCGGTTGGCATCGTCGTAGGTATACACCATCGTGCTGGTGATGGTCTGGCTCAGCCGGTTGCCCACGGCATCATAGGTGTAGGTGAAGACGCTGCTGGTGCTGTAGTTGGCGTTCGTCAGGCGATAGAGCGGATCATAGGTGTAGTTGATCGTCTGAGCAGACACCCCGCCCACCGGCGTGACCGAGAAGTTGTCGAAGCCGTGCTGGCCGGCTCGAACGACCACAGGCCCACATCCCCAATGAGAAACGTGCTATCGAGTGAGGGTTATTCCTGGTAACCCCAGATATGAGTAGTGCCCTCTGCATCCCCCCACAGCACCAACCTGCCATCCGGACTGAGGGCGATAGCTGTCACAGTCGGTGTCGGATAGCTTGCCAAGAGGCTTCCAGAAGACAACTCAAAAAAGAGCAAACTCCGATCTGTTCCGACGACTAAAACCTGACTGCCACGATCAAAGGCAAGCTTTTTCGCCGCTTCAATTTCAACTAAAAGGCTGGGTTCACGCTTGCCAGATTTAAGATCCCAGAGGTGCAGCTGTTCAGCGCGCAACATCGCCAGCCAAGTGCCGGTTGGATCAAACGTGAGGGCATCTACCTTTTCAAGTACGCCGAGTATCCTAGTACCAAGCTCATGTCGATACCACAGGTCGAGATTAGCGGGTCCATGAATGGCGTAGACCCTCAGGAGACCTTCCTGAAATGCCACCGCAAGCTGCTTGCCAGATTCCTCGAGTGCGACACGATCAATGCCCAGCAGTCCCGGCATCTCGTCTGGGCTATCTAGCTTTTCTATGAAGGTCACGTTGCACGCAGGGTCAATGCACCAAATTGCCAGCCCTGAAGAGCCATAGGTATAACCGATCACCCAGCTGTCAAGCGGATAGAACAAGGTCTGCGACTTTGCATGGTCGCATTTTGTATAGCACCATATTTCTGCCCCGCTGCGTGCATCCCACACCCCTGAAAAGGATGCCAATCGAGTCGCATCAGCGCTGAAGGAAGTCTGGTTATCAGCTACAACGCCCACCGGGACCTCGGCAACGAGAAGGTTGGTTTCAAGGCTCCAGCGCCTGACCGTGTTTTCGCTCGCGTGGGCCACCGTGATCTCGTTTTGCCCAACGGGGAGAGCGAGAGCGGCAATCGGCCCTGCGACACTGGGCGGACTGAAGACCGTCAGTTCCGTGAGTTCAGCGAAATACACGGGTTCCAGAACAACTAGCCGCTGGGTAAACTCAATGGGCGGAGCGGGCGTTGGAACCGGCGCAAAAATTCGAGTTCTCGTCGCTAAATAGGTGACGACACTGGCGAGCGCAAGGACAGCGCCACCGATGATAAGACTGCGACGAAATGAACCTCTAGACACTGTCATCCCAGTCAAGTTTCATCCAGGTGGTGCAAAAAATGTGAGCTAAGGCTGTAATTGTCCGTAATCTCTCCGGTAAAGCCATAGCTGCTTATCCCGCTCCCGCTACTGCTCAACAGCGCACCATACGGTTGGTAGCCCTTCGCCAACGTCACCGCGCCGCTCGCACTCGTCAACTGCCGCACGCTGCCCAAATGATCAGCAAGGAAGTAGCTCGCGGTTGCACCAGCAAACTGCGCAATCCGGCCATTGCTATAAAGATACGTGTTGGTACTGCTGTCCGCCAATACCTGCATCAGACCCGGATTGAGATCAAGCATGTACGTCGTCGTAATCCCACCAGTGACTTGTCGTTGCCGGTTTCCCATGCCGTTGTAGGCATAGCTGCTTGTCAAACCAGTACCTGTGATGGTGCTCAACCGATTGGCCATGTCATAGGTGTAGGTGTAGACCCCATCGTTCAGCAGGTGCCGTTGGCATCCCAGGTATACGCTATCCCGCCAGCATTGGTCAGCCGGTTGGCGTCGTCGTAGGTATACACCGTCGTGCTGGTAATCACCTGGCTCAGCCGGTTGCCCACCGCATCGTAAGTGTAGGTGAAAGCTGTGCCCGTACTGTAGTTGACGTTCGTCAGGCGGTAGAGTGGATCGCAAGTGTAGTTGATGGTCGCGGCGAACGCTAACCCGTAATGCCGCTAAGGCACGGGACTGGCAGAGAGTTGCGGGGTGCCGGCGGACTCCCAACCAAACTGGCCCGAGTCTTGTTTCACCGTCAGGAAGATTGAGTCGTTGTCACCCCAGATCATGTCGGCGTCTATGACGCGTAGGGCGTTTGCCTCTACGACGTATTCCCCGGTCTGAGTAAAAGCAATTCGAATCGTCAGCCTCACCGGCTGATCCACGCTCACATCACCCTGCCAGTTCAGTTCACCGCTGATCAATCGGGCTTGCGACGGCAGCACGAGCTCGGCGGTTGTGCCGGGCGCATCGCGATAAGCGCGAATCTCAAGCACCACGTCCACTTCTTCATCCAATTTTGGCGCTTTCGCCATACTGAGTTGAATGATGAGGGGCGTCGATGGATCTTCGACTGTTGGTGAAGACACGGGGGAGGGTGTGGCCGGCGGCGTTGGGGTAGGAGTGCGGGTAGCGGGCACAGTAGGTGTGGTCACAATCAACTCATTGGCGCAGCCCACCAGCCACGCGGTGATGAGCAGGCTGAGTAAAGGTCGAACAATCATGGTGTTTCCTCCCTGAAGCCACTGCACCGCAAACTTGCGGGTGGCTTATGTGAAAGTCGGTCGTACGTATTTCAGACGCGCAAGGAGGCGTGCGGGTTTCGCAGACGAGTTTCGTGTCACTCAGGCCCGTCAGGTCGTGCGAACCTCGGG
>JBQTJD010000478.1:0-4494 GCA_052387475.1 Anaerolineales bacterium
GTCACCAGCGATCTCGGGTAGAGAAGCGCGATCCGCCACGATGACGGGCGTCCCGCAGCCCATCGCCTCCAACACCGGAAATCCAAAGCCCTCGTAATGCGACGGCAACACCAGCACCCCGGCGCCCGTGTAGACCGCGGGCAGGTCGGCGGCGGGGAGGTTCTCGATCACGCGCACCCGCGAGTCAAGTTTGAGTTCGGCGATGGTGCGAGCCGTCTCCTCAAACAGCCAACCGGTGTTTCCCACGAGCACGAGCGGCGGCGCGGCGCGCAACCGGGCATAGGCCCGCAGCAGGCTGACGACGTTTTTACGCGGCTCGAAGGTGCCGACGAACAACACGTACCCACGTGGCAGCTTATGATGTGCGAGCACGTGATCCACTTCTTCAGCGGAACGCGGGTGAAACTCGGGGTCGAGGCCGAGGGGAATCACGGTAATCGATTCCGGCGGCACCCTCAGCCGTTCGATGAGGTCGAGTTTGGTGGCGTGCGAGTCGGCGGCGATGGCGGACGCGCGGCGGACTGCATACTCAACCTGCCCGTTGTAGTAGCGCCGGCTCTGCGCGGTGAGGAATTGCGGATAGCGCAGAAACGCCAGGTCGTGCACGGTGATGACGGCGCGGCGATACCCAAAGCGCGGCGGGATGAAATCCGGCGAGTGCCAGACATCGAGCCGGTGCGGTAGCAGTTCGGCGCCCAACGCCACAGTTTCCAAACGATGATGCGACGGCGTCCAGCAATCCATCCGCTGCGCGGCGGCGCTCAACGTTTCGGTATGCCCGCGCCGGTAGAAGTGCAGATGGGCGTGTTGGGGCGCCAGAGTCGGCAGCAGCGCTGCGAGCCGGCGGATGTATTTGGCGATGCCGCCGTGTTGATAGTAGGTGAGCCGCACGTCCAGGCCGAGGCGCATCACGCGATTGTACGGGAAACAAACGATATTTGGGAAAGCCTGAAGGTGACTGTCACTGGGCAATCGGACGCTCGCGGCGCCAAGTCGGTTGTTGCCCAGTGACAGTCACCTGTCCGGCAAAACCCGGCGACACTTTGACACTCCGACGCCTGACACTATAATCTCCGGCATTCAGGAGCTCCGTATGGATTTGGCACAAGTGGAGAAACAGGTCGAGTGGCTGGATGGTGAGCGGCGCAAAGACCGGCAGGAAATCACGGCCTTGCAGGAACGGCTGACATCGGTGGCGACCGAGAACTCAGGGTTGGTGCGCCGCATTCAACAATTAGAGTCGAACCTTTCCGCGGCGAACGCCCAGTTGCAGCGGCTCAACAAGATCGATGAAATCCTTGAGCAATATCGCAAGGAAATGACGCGGCAGGTGGAGGAGCTGGAAAAGCGCCGCATCGAGGCTGTGCGCGAAGATGAGCGGCTGCGGAAGATCGATCGGGAAGGCTCGAACAAATCGCTCGGCGATGTGCGCAAGAGTATCGAGAACATCGGGCGGCTGGAGCGCGAGATCGAAATTCGTAAAGAAGAGGAAAGCCGCGTGGCGCGGCTTGTGGCCGAGTTGCAGAAGAAGGTGCTGGATTTCAACAAAATGGTCGATGACCGCAACCGGGCGGTGACACTGGTAGAGGAGGGCCGGCGGACCGATACGAAACGCACCACCGACCTCGTCGGTGAGATCGGCGAAGTGCGACGGCGGATCGACGAAACGCGGACCAAGCTCGAAATGGTCGAAGACATCGCCCGGCGCGGCGATGTCCGCATGGCAGAAGTCGTGCATGCCGAGTCTGACCGGCGCGCGGCGCAGACCCAATGGATGGAGGCGCAATCCATCCGCTATAACGAGCAGGAACGCGCCTGGGTGGAATTGAAGGCCAAGGTCGAGGCCTCACTGGAAGGGATGGAAGATTACGCCCGGCGCGTCAACCAATATGCCGAGACCAACCGCGAGCTGATGCGTTCAGCGGGCGACTTGCGCCAGGCCAGTGAGTTGCTCGAGCGCCGCATGGGTGAGATTTCCGAACTCCAGCGCCTCTCCGATGACCGCATGCGCCAGGACTGGAACGCCTTCCTGGCCGATGACCAAAAGCGCTGGACGACGCACATGCTGTTACGCGACGAGCAGTGGCGTGAGCATGACCGCACGAATGAAAAACAGGTCGAGCGCGTGGACTCACTCGAAGAGCAGGCAGCCGAGATGCTCGACTCGCTCGCGCACATGAAGGAGCTTGACGCCAATCGCATGCAGACGCTGCTCAACGTCATCCGCGAGATGGCGGCCGAATACGATCAGCAGTTTTCGAAGATGAGATAGGGGTGAAATAAACCCTAATCCCTCACCCCTAATCCCTCACCCTTAACCCCTCAACGCTATGCGCGTCATCGGCACCGCCGGCCATGTGGATCATGGCAAATCCACATTGGTGCAAGCCCTCACCGGCACACACCCCGACCGATTAAAAGAAGAACGCGAACGCGAGATGACGATTGATCTCGGCTTCGCGTGGTTCACGCTACCCGAGGGTGAATCGCTCGGCGTGGTGGATGTGCCCGGTCATCGCGACTTCATCGAGAACATGCTGGCCGGGGTGGGGGGCATCGACGCGGTGCTGTTCGTCGTCGCAGCGGATGAAGGCGTGATGCCGCAGACGCGCGAGCACCTGGCCATCCTCGACCTGCTGGCCGTCCCGGCGGGCGTGATCGTCCTCACCAAGCGCGATCTGGTGGACGACGAATGGCTGGCGCTGATCTCAAGCGACGTGCGCGCGGCAGTGAGCGGCACCGTGCTGGAGCGCGCGCCGCTGGTCGCCGTCTCCGCCCGCAATGCGGCCCGTACCGGCGCCGGCCTCGATGACCTCAAACGCCAACTTCAAACCGTCCTCGCCGCCCATCCCCCGCGCCCCGACCTGGGCCGCCCGCGCCTGCCGATTGATCGCGTGTTCTCCCTCACCGGCTTTGGCACCGTCGTCACCGGCACGTTGAGTGAAGGCGCGTTTGCGCTGGGCGAGGCGGTGGAGATTCTGCCGCCGGGTCTGCCCGCCCGTGTGCGCGGCTTGCAGACGCACAAGACAAAGCTCGAGCGCGCTGTGCCCGGCTCGCGCGTGGCGCTCAACCTCACGGGTGTGGAAGTCAATCAACTCCGGCGCGGGATGGTGGTGGCGCATCCGGACACGTTGCGGGCCACGTCTTTGCTCGACGCACACTTTCGGCATTTGCCCGATGTCGAACTGCCACTTAAACACAACGCAGAAATGAAGCTTTTCGTGGGCGCGGCGGAGGTGACGGTCACTGTGCGTTTGTTGGGTCGGACCGAACTGCCGCCGGGTGAAAGCGCCTGGTTGCAACTGGTGTGCGCCGAGCCGATCGTGGCGACCAAAGGTCAGCGCTTCATTTTGCGGCGGCCATCCCCCGGCGCAACCATCGGCGGCGGGGCGATTGTGGACCCGCAGCCCAAACGGCGCTACCGCCAAAACGAGAATGCCGTCATCGCTCGGCTGGAGACGGCGGCCCGCGGCACGCCGGGTGAAATCCTCTTGCAAGCGATGGACGCGCTCGGTTTCACCTCAGCCAACAGCGCCATCGCCAAAGCGGGCTTGGACGCAGCGACAGCGGCCGAGGCGGTGAGCGAGTTACGGACTGCCGGTGAATTGATTGAGTTGGAGGATGAGGCGTTGGTGCTGTCGCGAGCGGCGTGGAGCCGGTTGGAAAGTGAACTGCGGACGGCCCTCACGGCCTATCACACACAATCGCCACTCCGCGCGGGGATGCCGCGTGAAGAACTCAAAAGCCGGTTGGAGCAACAGCGCCGCGCGAAGTTGCCAGCGCGCGTCTTCAATGCCTTAATCGCTCACGCCGGCGCGCACGGCCCCATCGTCGCCCAGGGTACGACCGTTCGCCTCGCGGAGCACCGCGTGATTTTTTCGCCGGCGCAACAGATCAAAGTCGATGCCCTGCTGGCCGATTTTCGTCGCGATCCGCACAACACGCCGTTGCCCAAAGATTGCGCCGCCCGCGTCGGGGAAGACGTGTTGCTGGCCCTCATCGAACAGGGGGTGTTGGTGCAAGTCTCGCCCGAGGTGCTGTTCCTCGCAGAGACGTATGCCGCGATGGTGGACAAAATCAAAACGCACCTGCGCGTGCAGGGCAAGCTGACGGTGGCCGTGGTGCGCGATCAATTTCAAACCTCGCGCAAGTATGCGCTGGCGCTGCTGGAGCACCTCGACGCCATCGGTGTGACGAAGCGAGTCGGCGATGAACGCGTGCTGAAATGATTGCAGATCTGAGATCTCAGATCTAAGATCTGAAATCTGGTAGACTTTCCGCGATGCATGTCCAAACCGTCGGCGATATTCGTTACTACCAGTTCGATACATTTGCTCAGGCTGATGTGGTGCACGGTGTATTTGCCCGGCATGGCGGGGTGAGCGCCGAGCCGTGGGCGTCGCTCAATATGAGCATCAGCGTGGGCGACAGTCGGGCGAATGTGCGCGAAAACCGCGAGCGCGCCTTTGGGGCATTGGGCCGCGCGCCGATCTC
>JBQTJD010000479.1:0-1901 GCA_052387475.1 Anaerolineales bacterium
TCAGCAAATCACATCCCAGGAGAGCCCAGATCCAATGGAGAAGTATAGCATTACGTTGACAGCAGACGAACAGAAGCAGTTGAAGGCGATGATCAAGTCGGGCAAGACGGCAGCGCGCAAAGTGACGCACGCGCGCATCATGTTGAAGGCCGATTGTGGGCCGCAGGGTCCGGCGTGGACGGATGTCCGGATTAGCGAGGCGGTGGACGTGACGGTGCGCACCGTGGAGAAGTTGCGCCAACGGTTTGTTCGGGAAGGCTTCGAGGCGGCTCTGAGCGGCAAGTCGACGCGCAACCAGCAACTGCGCAAACTCGATGGGGAATGCGAAGCCCGGCTGATTGCGGCGTTGTGCGGACCGGCGCCCAAAGGCTACGCCCGCTGGTCGTTGCGCTTGCTGGCCAGCAAAGCGGTGGCCTTGGAGATCGTTGACGAGCCGGTGTCCTACGAAACGGTGCGCAAAACGCTCAAGGCCAATGAACTCAAACCCTGGCTGAAGAAAGAATGGTGCATTCCGCCAGAACACCACGGCGAGTTCGTCTGTCAGATGGAAGAGATTTTGGAGGTCTATCGGCGGCCTCGGGATCCGAAACGCCCTTTGGTCTGTATGGACGAGATGCCGTATCAACTGATCTCCGAGACACGCACCCCCCAAGCGCTGCGTTGCGGGCGGGTGCCGCGCTACGACTACGAGTATAAGCGAGAGGGTGTGGTCAACCTCTTCATGGTCTTTGCGCCGCTGTTGGGCCAGCGGTTCGTTCGCGTCACGGCCCGGCGCACGGCCAAGGACTGGGCGGCTTTGATGCGCTACCTGGTGGATGAGCTGTTTCGCGAGGCAGAGAAGATTGTCTTGGTGCTGGACAACTTGAACACCCATGTCGGCGGAGCGTTGTATGAAGCCTTCCCGCCGGTCGAGGCCCGGCGGATCCTGGACAAACTGGAAATCCATTACACGCCCAAGCATGGCAGTTGGCTGAACATGGCGGAGATTGAATTCAGTGTGCTTAGCCGGCAGTGTTTGGATCGGCGCATTGGCGCCCTGAAGCAGCTGCAGCGCGAAGTGAGCGCCTGGACGAAGGCACGCAATCGAGGCACCACCACTGTGCGTTGGCAGTTCACTGTTGCCGAGGCACGCCTCAAGCTCCAGCATCTCTATCCCGTGATAGAACCGGTGGCCGAAGCAAAGCCACCCGTCGCTTTAGCGACACGTTCAGTCGCAACGCGCACAAGGCGGACCAGCCGCTTCGCCACGCCTAAACGCAAAGCGGTATACCACCGCATGCCAGGGAAGAAATTTCGTGGTAGAGCCAACGCCAATCATTCACCTAAACGACGCGCGGCTTCAATCCGCGCACCCGAATTATGAGCCTTGACACGGTACTAGAGCCCTATCACCATCTGCCTTTTTTCTACTCCGACCTTTTCGAGTTGGGCTATGAAGCTGTCGGAGACCTGGATGCGCGGCTCGAGACAGCGGTAGACTGGAAGGAGCCGTACCGTGAAGGTGTTGTCTATTATCTGCGGGAGGGCCGTATTCGAGGGGTATTGTTGTGGAACGTCTGGGAGCAGGTGGAGGCTGCCCGGCAGCTGATCGCCGAACCTGGCCCATTTGACCTCGCGAACCTCAAAGGGCGATTGCCAAAGGCCAAGTGAACGTCCCGATTTCGTCAGCGGCATTCGCGTCATCATCCGTTCATTCTGTTCTTAAGCGGAGGCCTTGTGTCCATTAACCTAGATCTCGATGATCAAGACTTTCGTGCGGTACGCGCACGCGCAGAACTGCGCCGTCGCCGTATCTCCGAGAATCAGATGGTGGCATTCGAGAGCCATATCGCCGAAATTCTCGCGGCGTTCGGGTTAGATCTGAACACGCCTGCCACCCGCGAAACACCGCAACGCTTCGT
>JBQTJD010000480.1:0-7122 GCA_052387475.1 Anaerolineales bacterium
GGCGTCGTATATAACAACAGCTCGCCGCCGTCATCGGTGTTGAGCCAGAAGCGATAGTTGCCGGTGGTCGGGACACACACCAGCGCGCGCACCACGCCGCCGTAGTTGTCGCCAAGGTTCTGACCGCTGTTGAACGTGGTGCGTGTGCCTCGGCTGGTCGGCTCGTCGGGATAGCGCGGGTCGTTTCTCAAGTCGGTTACGGATGTTCCAGTGATGCCGTCCCACTGCTCATAGGTAGCGCCGTTGCCGCTGCATGGGAAAGGCGTGGCCGTCTGGGTCGCCGTCGCCGTTTGGGTAGGCGTGGCGGAATTCGTCGGTGTGGGCGTGGCGGTGGAGATACCACTGGGGCCGGAAGGCAACACCACGTCTTTGGACTTGCGGAAGGATTCGACGATGCCGTCGCGGCTGGCCACCAGCTTGATGCTCGGCCACAGGCTGCTGACGAACGGTGTGATGAGCGGATGCCGGAACGTCACCAGCACCTGCATGCGGGTGCTGGGCGCGCCGGGGTGATCGGTGTACATGTACGTGTTGCCGGTGCCGATGCGGCGCGTGCAGGGCGCGGGATATTGCGCGTCGGGGTTGGAGGTCTGGCTATTCCAGAAATAGGTGTACGTGGCGTCGCGTAGGATGGTGGCGTCAGTGGCGAAGCTGCAGATCGAGACGTTGAAATAGCCGGACGCCGTGGGGTTGCCGATATAGGACGCCAACTGTCCGAAGTTGGCGCGGGCCGTCGTGGCATCGGAGACGGTGCCTTTGCTACGCCAGATGTTGTCCAGATAGTTGCGGTAGTTGCCGCTCACCGCCGGATTGGTACTGAGGTTGATGGCAACCGCGCCGTTGCGCGTGGCATCCCACGTGGAAAGCAAACGGGCGTAGTCTTGCAAGGCCTCGGTCTTTTCCTCATATTCCGTCACGCCGCGCGGGATGTTGCAGTCGTTGGCCGGGTCGTTAGCGCCATTCGCCAGCGGGTTCGGCGCTGTATCCTCACTCGCCGTAATCCAGGCGATGTTGTTGCCATCGGCATCGCGTCCGGCGAAGTACGCCATCCCCTCATCACAGTATTGCGGGTCGAAGCGGCCGGTGACGGCATAGCGCACGCCGAAGCGGGCGGCGTTTTGTATTGCCAGCCACGCGGCAAAGAGGCGCGCAAACTCGATAATGCCGAAAATCAACAGCAACAGCACCGGCAGCACCAGGGCGAATTCCACCAGCCCCTGGCCGAGCGAGCGTTTAGTAGTGCGTCGTATGAAAAGAGTCATAACCACCTACCTCGTTTTTATCTAGAAGTTACGCAGTTTGTGTCGCCCTGAGCGCGGATGCGCAGCATTGTTGCATCCGACTGGTATCGCGCGAAGGGCGACATTCAAAAATGTGTGAGCCAACTGCGTATCTCCTATTATTGAAACCCTAAACCATAAGGGTCTCGGGCAAATCTTCAGTTTGCCCGACCCTTAGAGCAGGTTCCGTTGTGATTTGGGCAGTAGAGACGCGCCGCGGCGCGTCTCTACTGGAACCGATTTAGCCTAAGTCAATTTGGAAACCGCCATAATGTTTTGTGTTAACGCGTCAGCCTCGTAAAGATACGTTTGGCGATGTCTTCAAAAATCGGGCCGAGCGCCGACGGGTCGGGCGCAAAGTAATAGTTGCCGCAACTGTTGGCCGTAGGAATGCCGAGACATGGATCGGTAACGCGATCACCGTCGTCGCCCACCGCTGCCATGTAGCGCAGCGTCTTCTCCCCAGTCTCATCCGGCACATTTAACAAGGCCAGGTTGTTGAGGCCGATGGAATACACAACGATTGGATTGCCAGGGATGGTTTCGTTGCGGTTGTAGCGCTGCCCGGCGGTAGGAGGCCAGCCCCCACCGCTGCAATTGGCCACGGGGTCACCGACGCAAATGGTCGTCAGCGCGGCCTGGTCAATCATATCTTTCGCGTAATCCAGCGGCGTGTAATAGTACGGAGCCGTTACGCCGTTTGGCAGGGTGCCTTGTTGCGTGACAGCCGTTGTCGAAACTGCGTCACTGCCGAGGAAGAGCGCGCCCGGAGGACAAGCACCCTGCGTGGCATGATATGGGCCGCAGTAGCGGATATTTGGATTCCAGACTTCCTGTTCGTTGAAGGGCCATGTAGACCAATTGGTGCCAAAACGAGTAGGCAGCGTAGCCGAGGTCACGCCCGTATCACTCACGTCGCCATCCCCGTTCACATCGAAGCCTCCCTGTAAGCACAGTGGTCTTGTGAACATACGCGTGCCTGTCACGGCAGCTGTGGCCCCGACGGCGCCGGGGCAGTAGCCGTTGGGGAAGGCAGCCACCGAGAAGCCCGCCGCCCCCACGTTTTCGTAAATACTAGTGCGGGATACCGTGGGCGAGTCATCCGGAAGATCGGACACGTCCGGAAATCCATCGGAGAGGAAGATGATGATCCATAGCGCGTCGGGTCGGCCCGTTTGCTTGAGGATATTGGCTGCCGTACGAATGCCGCAGCCGATGCAGTTGGAGACATTCGAATTCAGGGGGTCAGCCCGGTAGCCAGCCGCCGTGCATTGTTGACTGGAGCCAAAAGAGCCCGACCGGCAGTTCACGTTCCACGGATTATAAAAGCCAAATTGACCTGGTGCAGCGGCATCGTTTTTGACCACTAACGAGTCGATGGAGGCGTATACACCCGTTGCGTCACAAGGCGCGGCCGTCGGCGGAACACGAGCGCCACATTCGCCTGCACTAATGCTTGCACGATAGCCTAAAGTCGGGGTCAGCACGCCATAGACGCGCGGCATAAAGTCATAGCCCACCACCGCTACTCGATCAAAGCCAACATAGAGAGTGTCCAACAACTTCTTGGCCGCTTGCTTCGCATCCCAGAGCGGGCGACACTTGGGTAACGCGCCATCGGCAACCTCGGGTTCTTTGGATATTTGTGGGCCTGCGTTGACATTACAGCCAGGGTTGCCACCGGAATTAGGATTGAAGGTAGTTCCGCAATTCACATTACAGCCGTCTGGGCGGCGTGGCGCTGTGTTTTGGCCCATCGTCTCGCCAGTGCCAAACACCAGCACGATGTCCACCGAAGCCGCTTCCGAGACCGCGTCCGCAACGAGGGTGGTGTTGTACACACCGATGATGCCGAGGAAGGCGAAGGTCACCGGGGCGCGCGCCTCCACCCGAATTAACTTGCGCGGCACCACGGTGTTGCACACAAGGGAGGTGTCGGGCACGGTGGTAGTCGTGCTCGTCGCCGACGTCCACTGCAAAATATTCGAGAGATCACCCGAAATGCATTGCTGCACGATGAGGGTGTTCAGTTGCACGCCGTTAAGGGTGATGTATTGCGCCGCAAACTGGCCGATTTGATTGAGCGATTGTCCTTCGCGCATCTGCGTGGCGGCGGCGATAGCAGCCGAGTCCACGGCGCGGCGCAGGTGCGCCTGCCCGACGATGAGGATGCCCAGATCAATCGCCAGGCCGATGAAGGCCGCAATGCCCACAAACGACACGGCGATGATCACCAGCGCCTGGCCGCGCTCGCGACGGCGGGCAGCAGCGCGGAGGGGTAAGGGGGAGTGAGTCGGGATCGGGATCCGCATACGAAAGCGCCTCAGGGCAGTGTGACAATGACCGACGGTGACTGGCACACACTGTTGCCAAAGCCGTCATCCCAGGCGGCCGTCACCGAAAACGTCCACGAACCGGAGCCGGGCGTAATGGGGCCGTTGAAGTTAATCTGCAGCGGGCGGAAGGTGCCCGTGACGATGCTGCGGTTGATGCTCGTCCAGTTCCCGGAGCCGATATTCAATGTGGGCGGGTTGGCCGGTGGCCCGTTCCAAATGATGTTGGCCGAGTTGCCGAAACTGACCGTGTTCAATTGTCGCCCACTGGAGCTAGGCCATGTCACCGTCAGCGTCCACAGGCGCCGGTTGAGCGATGGCGAACTCGGGTTGGTGTACAGGATTTGCAGCGAGTTCGGATTGGTGCTCACATCCGGCGCGCCGGTGACGCAGGTGAAGTCGCCGGTGTTGTTCGCCGCCGGCACCGGGAAGACCACAATCGGCCCGACGCCCGGGCCGTCGCGGTTCACCGAAGCCGTAAAAGTGCTCGTGCCCACCGTGGTCGAACGCACATCGAAGTAGTAGATGTTGCCGACAACAGTATTGAGCGTAATCGTATCCGAGGTCGGGCGCGACGACGTCAACGTCACCGTGCGGCCATCACTGATAGCGCCATTGCAGTTGTCGAGCAATTGCGCCTGCACTTGCATTGTGCTGAAATTGTCCGACCACTGCGGGCTATTGCTGACCAGGATGCGCGAGCGGGTGACATCGACCACGTTGACGAGGCATGGCGGTAGTGTCGGAGTCGGGGTGGGCGATGGCGTAAACGTTGGGGTGGGCGTGGCCGTGGCTAGCGCGGCGGGCGGGAACAATCGGCTGGCTGGGATGATGCCAGGCGGCACGCTGACCGCACATCCAGGCGGCGTTGTGGTCGAAGTGGTCATCGCCACAGCTAGATGATCGGCCCCAGTGTCATCCTTGTGACGGGCTTCAAGGTAGTAAAAGCCCTGATTCAATGCGATAGGCGCCGACCGTTGCGCAGCGTTCCATGTGCACGCGCCGGCTGAGCCTGGGCTGGCGACAGTCGCAATCGTCACCGCCGAACCCGCCAGGGTTGTCCAATTGGCCGTACCCGGATTAGTGATAGTTGTCGTGTTGAGCAACAGTTCACTGGCCGCCCTACTATCAATCCAGAAATAGTATGTGCCGTTGGTGGGGATACAGACCTGGGCTCGCCAGCGTGAACCGTATGTGTCGGTGAGATTGGTAGTCAAAGAAAAGCTATTGCGCAAATCTACCGTGTTGGGCGCGTTGGCAAACGAGTTCGTGCCTGAGATGACGTCCGCGACTGTATCGCCCGGTAGGCCATACCACACTTCTTGGCGCACGCCGCTTGTCCCGAAGGCTGAACAGTTCAACGGCGGCGGCGTGGGGGTATAGGTGGGCGTAGGGGTGGGCGTGGGCGTGTTGGTCGGTGTGGGCCTCGGCTCGCCGGCGGGCAACGGCACGATGGCGTAGGTGTAAAACGGAAACGGGTCGGGGATAAAGGGCGTAATCCACGGCAGCTTCAGCACCATGGGGTTCCAAAAATATACTTCGACGACCAGCACACCGTTGCTGACAGTATTCGCATTGATGTACGTCTGCAATGTCGAACGAGTAAAGCGTGACGAGCCATTGCCAAACAGCCGCCACTGCCCGGCAACTTCGCCCGGCGCCGGATCGTTGGACGGGCTGGGCCACATGCCTTGCGGGTCGGGCAAGATCGCGGCGTTGCAATTGGCCGGCGCGGGTGGGGTCGCGGTTTGATTCGAATCGCAGCGCGGGTCACGATACACACGTGCCACGGTGATGATGATTTCATCTTTGGCTGCATCCAGCGTAATGGGCGCGGCCGTTTGTTGAATCACACACGCTACTTTGGCATAGAAATCCAATGTGCTGGCGCAGGTCATATTCGAAACCCCGCTCACCAAATCGCGCGTGGCCGGGTCTTGATCCACGCCGTACCGCGCACCCTCGCGCACTGACTCCACGACGTTGACGTAGCGGTTGAGGGCGAAACCCAGCTCGACCAGGCCACTCAACAAGATCAACAAAATCGGCAGGAAGAGCGCCAACTCCACTAGGCTCTGCCCACGCGATTTCCCGCGCCCCGGTTCGCGGGTGAAGGTTTTTCGAAGGACGGTCTGCCAACGTTGCAATCTACGCATAAGCCTCAACCAGCGAGAAAGATCGATAACCCAACATGTCACGATTATACGGAGGAACGCCGAGGGGGAATAGTTGGGAAGGGATGGCGCAACGGATTGTCACCCTCAGAGGACGCCCAGAGGACTATCAGAGGACGGCTGGGGAGGACTATTTAGGGGTGAGGGATTAGGGGGCACGGTAATGCTCTTTTGTGAAGCGTAAAACGTGAAACGTGATGGGTTGCTGTTCTAGGACTTACACAGTTCATGTCGCCCTGAGCGGCGTTCGCTAATGCGAACGCGCGCGAAGGGCCTATTGATGCCCGGGAGAGGCCTTTCGCGCGAGCAGACCCGTAAAATGAAGAGGCGATGCGTACGCGCTCAAGGTGACATTGTAGGCATGGAGTTAACTCAACTGCGTAACTCCCCTATTCGTAGGCTCAATCCGTTGACCAAAACTCACTGTAACGAGATCCACGTTTGACGCCCTGCGTGTCGGCCGCAGATGGCACACTCCTTGCACACGCGCTCAATATGCTTGCCTTACACGAACCGTCGCCTATAATCCACGCTATGCCAGAACGTTTGGGTGTGGATATTTCATTGTTGAATGTGGTGGGCGGGCGAGCATTGTCCGACGAGCCGCAGGGATACGCATTATTTGCCGCGCCGCGCCGTGCGGCCCGTGGGCGCGAACGCGATACGCTGCTGCTCAGTCTCAGTCTGCGCGCGCGCCAGCCCTTGCCCGCCGAACGCTATGCCGAGTTGCTCAACCTCGCCGCGCTGACGTACTTCGGCTCGCCCGGCTCGGTGACGGCGGCGGCGCGACAGGCCATTGTGGCGGTCAATCGACAACTGCTCGAGGGCAACTTGAAAGACGGCGCGCCGGTGCAGGGCGGCTTGCTGTGCGCGGCCCTGCGCGGAAAAGATTTTTACGCCGTGCAATGCGGACCGGGATCGCTCATCGTCGCGCACGACGCCGCTCACGCTTATGCCATCGAACGCTTCCCTTCCATCGGCGGGCGCGCGCTCGGGTTGAGCGATGCCCTCGATGCCCACTACTTTCACGCCACCCTCACCGAAGGCAACTACGTGGCGTTGAGCGCGAATGCGAATTGGAATGAAGCTGGCCTCGCCGGCCTCGGCGGGCTGGCGACGTTGAGCGCAGTGGCTGAACGGATTAAGACTGCGGCGGGGCACGACTTCACTGCGCTGCTCGCGCGCCTCGAACCGGGTGGGATACAGGGCCTCGCGCCGCACCCGGCCGTTGAGGCCGAAGCTGGCGCTACGCCTATCGCAACACCAAAGCCCGCGCTTGCATTGCCCTCGGTAGGGCTACCATCCCTCAGCGAGTTGGCAGCGCGCTTTCGCCCT
>JBQTJD010000481.1:0-2177 GCA_052387475.1 Anaerolineales bacterium
ACACGATCGCGCCGGGGAATTCATCCGCGACCGCTGCGGCCAGTTTCTCGGTGCCGAGGCCGAAGAACTTGACGCGCGTGCTGCGGCAATTCGGGCAGCGCTCCGGTGACGGCTGGCGATGCCCGCAGTGGTGGCAGGTCAATTGCTGTTCCGCACTGTGGTGCGTGAGGGTCGTATCGCAGTTCGGGCACTTCAACGCCTCGCCGCAGTCGCGGCAAAAGACGAATGTCGAAGTGCCGCGCCGGTTGAGGAACAGGATGGCCTGCTCCTTTTGCGCGATCACGTTCTCGAGATAGTCGCGCAGCTTGCGGCTGAACATCGTCAGGTTGCCCATCCGCAGCTCATGCCGCATGTCGGCGAGCTCCACTGGAGGCAAATCGATGGTCCGCGCATCGAATGATGCGCCCGTCTCATCGCCAATCGCGCGATAGCGCGGCGCGATGTGGTACTTCTCCGCTTGCTCTTCCAGTTTGCGCGCGTGACCCATGATGCGTAGCGGCAGTTCGAGCAATGTGTACACGCCGCGCCGCGCGCGATGAAACGTCACCACATCGGGCGTGGCCGAGCCGAGCAGGCAGACTGCGCCCAGTTGTTGCGCATATTGAATCGCCGCCTCGCGCGCGTGATAGGGCACGGATTGTGGCGGGTCTTGCTTGTAGGCCTCGTCGTGCTCCTCGTCCAGCACAATCACGCCCAGGTCGGGCAGCGGCGCGAACAACGCGCTGCGCGCGCCAATCACAATATCCACCAATCCCAGACGCGCGCGCCGCCAGGTGTCGTAGCGTTCGCCGTCGCTCAGCTCGCTGTGCCACACGGCCACGCGGCCGGGGAAGCGCGCGGCAAATCGGCGCACCGTCTGCGGTGTGAGCGAAATCTCCGGCACGAGCACGAGCGCGCGTTTGCCGGCCTTGAGCGTTTCATCCAACGCACGCAAGTAGATTTCGGTTTTGCCCGAGCCGGTGACGCCGTGTAGCAATAGCGTGGAGGGTGGAGCGTGGAGGGACGAGCGTACCGCTTCCCACACATGCCGCTGGTCATCGGTGAGCGGCGGCGGCGAGTCGGGCACGAACTCCTTGCCGGCCAGCGGGTCGCGCCACACTTCGGCCTCGGCCAGGTCAACGAGTTCCATCTCCGCCAGGTCGCGCAGGTCTTGCAGGCTGCAATCCGAGGCCGCGTAAATCCACGCCACCTCCACCGATTTGGCTTCGCGGCTAAGAAAGTCGAGCGCGGCCTCCAGGCGTTTGGCCTTGGCCGCCGAGCGCGAAAGTTTTCCGCGCACCGATTCGAGTTGCGGCAGGCTGGCGATGAGCCGCGCGGTCTTCACATGTTTGGCGTGAACGGAGGGCGGCTCCAAGCGGCTGTGTTTGCTTAGGACGCCGCGCCGTACGAGCGCCTCGGCCATCGGTCGCCACTTCTGCTTTGGGAAGGCGCGGTCGAGTTGGCGCGAACGCAGCGAACCGCGCTCTTGCAACAGACTGATGATTGAAGATTGAAGATTGTTGGGAGACTCCCTCCCTTGTGTCGCCGCTGTTGCGACACGGGGGAGGGCCGGGGAGGGGGCCGCGTCCTTCGACTGCGCGGCCAACTGCTGGCCGCTCCGCTCAGGATGCTTACCGTTATCTTCAAGCGAAAACACCACCTCGGCCTGTTTGCTCAGACCGGGCGGGAGCATGAGGGTGAGCGCATCAATAAGCGAGACGAGGTAAGTATGGGCGATCCAGTACGCGAGGTCGAGTTGGGCACGGGTGAGCACCGGCTCGGGATCCACCAGCCCGGCGATGGATTTGACTTGCATCACCGGCGCCTCATCACTGAGCGCGACGACGATGCCCTGGGCCTCACGCCCGCTGAACGGCACGGTGACGAGATGCCCGGCTTTTAGTTGTCCTTCAAGATCACGGGGAATGGCGTAATGAAACGTGCCGCGCAGCCCGGCGAGGTTGACCACGATTTCGGCGTACATGCTGAGAAGTATAACGGGATGATGGTGCGTGATGCGTAAAACGTGAAACGTGATTGTCGCTTCGCTTAGCACGTTTCACGTCACAACGCCGTCACCTTCACCTCCACGACCATCTTTTCTTTCGCGTTACCTTTGAAGATGCCGCGCGTCGGGGGCACGTCGGCGTAATCGCGGCCCACGGCCACGCGCACATAGTGGCCAGTCTGCAGGGTGT
>JBQTJD010000482.1:0-2724 GCA_052387475.1 Anaerolineales bacterium
ATGAGGCCGCCTTTGCAGCAGGCGCCGACATTAGCGAGATGGCGAACGCGACGACAGTGGAGATGATGACCAATGGGCGCATCGAGTTGTGGGATCGGCTGCGGCGGGTGAAGGCGCCGATCATCGCGGCGGTGTCGGGCTGGTGCCTCGGCGGCGGCAGCGAGCTGGCGATGGCGTGCGATTTGATCGTGGCCTCGGAGAGCGCGACGTTCGGCCAGCCGGAGATCAACCTCGGCGTCATCCCCGGCGCGGGCGGCACGCAACGGCTCACGCGCGCGGTCGGCAAATCGGTGGCGATGGAGATGGTGCTCAACGGGCGCTTTCTCTCCGCGAAAGAGGCGCTGCACTCTGGGCTGGTATGCCGCGTAGTTCCGGTGGAGAATTACCTTTCGTCGGCGCTTGAACTCGCCAACCAGATCGCCGCGCGCGCGCCGCTGGCCGTGCAACTCGGCAAGCAGATGGTTAACCGCGCCTTCGAGACCGTGCTGGCCGACGGCATCGCCGACGAGCGGGCCGCGTTTTATCTGCTCTTCAGCAGCGCCGATCAAAAAGAGGGCATGGCGGCGTTCGTCGAGAAACGCAAACCGAACTGGCAGGGCAAATAAAAACCTCGCGCAAAGCCGCCAAGGCGCGAAGAAGTACATCTTGGCGGCTTTGCGTCTTGGCGCGAGACACACTGCATGAATTACAACGAGTATCAGCACATCTTGTTCGAGCGGCCTGAGCCGGGCATCCTGTGGATCACCCTCAACCGGCCCGAGGTGCTTAACGCCGCTGATCGCCGCTTGCACACCGAGTTCGTCAATCTGTGGGCGACACTCGACGCCGACCCGAATGTACGCTGCGCGGTCATCACCGGCGCAGGGCGCGCGTTCAGCGCCGGCGGCGATTTGCAAATGGTCGAGGACGCATACCGCGACCCCGAAGAGATCATGCGCATCCTCGAAGAAGCGCGCGACCTCGTCTACAACCAGTTGCGCTGCAACGTGCCCATCGTCTCGGCTATCAACGGCGCGGCGGTGGGCGCGGGATTGGTGATCGCGTTGCTGGCCGACATCAGCATCGCGGCGGAGAGCGCGCGGCTGGCCGATGGGCACGTGCGCATGGGCGTGGCGGCCGGCGACCACGCGGCGATTGTGTGGCCGCTGCTGGTGGGCATGGCGAAGGCCAAATACTATTTGCTGACGAGCGAGTTCGTGGATGGGCGCGAAGCGGAGCGCATCGGGCTGGTAAGCGCCTGCGTGCCCGACGAACAACTGCACGCCAAAGCGATGGAGGTCGCGCGTAAGTTGGCGAACGGCCCGCGCCATGCCATCAAGTACACCAAGCGCGCGCTCAACCAGTGGCTGCTGCAATCCGGCCCCATCTTCGACCACTCGCTGGCGCTGGAGATGCTGGGCTTCTTTCACGAGGACATGCTGGCGGGCGTGGAGGGGTTACGGAAGAAGCAACCGCCACAATCCCCCTCGACGCAATCGTAGAGATGCGCCGCATAAGCGCGCCACGCATTTGTGGCGCGGCGACTGCGTCTCTACAGCATGTGACATGAAGATACTTCTCGTCGGCACACAGCCTTTCATCGAAGACCTGGCGCCCATCATCGAGCGCGGCGGCCACGATGTGGATGAGTTCACCACCGTAGCCTTCCTCTCGAGCGAACGCGGCTTCGACGATTACGACGCCGTCATCGAAGTCGAGAACACCTCTGCAGGGGTAAAGCACGCCGTGCTGAGGCGGCTTCCTGCCGACATCCCCCTCCACACCTGCGCGCTTGCCGTCAGCACCACCCTCGCCGCCAGTTGGATTCGGAACCCCGAACGCATGACCGGTTTCGGCGTGCTGCCAACCATTCCCGCGACGGGCATGGTTGAGGTGGCCCGCGGCTTGCAGACGGACGACGAGCACTTCAATTCCGCGCTTGCGTTTTGGCAAAGTTGCGGTCAACAGGTCATCACGGTTGCGGATAGTGCAGGGTTGGTGCGAGCGCGGATGGTGTGCGCTATCATCAACGAAGCATTAAGTGCGTTGCAGGAAGGCGTAGCCTCGGCGGCAGATATTGACCTGGCGATGAAGCTTGGCACAAACTATCCGCGCGGCCCGCTCGAATGGGGCGACGCCATTGGTCTGGACACTGTGCTCGGGGTGATGGAGGGCTTGCAAGCCGAGTGGGGCGAAGACCGCTATCGTCCTACGCCGTTGCTGCGGCGATTGGTGGCGGCCGAACTCTCAATGCGCGACCTCCCGTAATTGTGCCGGCCCCATCGTTCAATTGAGCAGACTATTCATAGGGAGGCCCCATGCCCGCACTCAACCAAGTCAGTTTGATCGGCTATCTCGGCAAAGACCCGGAGACGCGCTTCACGCCCACCGGAAAAAAGGTCTGTCACTTCTCCGTCGCCGTCAACCGTAGTTGGAAGACGGGCGAAGGCGAGGCCAAAGAAACCACCGATTGGTTCACCATCGAAGTATGGGGCAGGCTGGGTGAAGCATGCCAGCAGTATCTGAGCAAAGGCCGCCTCGTATTCATCGGCGGACGGCTGCAAACCGACCGCTGGAACGACGAGAAGGGCGAGACGCACTACCGCACCAAGGTCGTCGCCCGACAGATGCAGATGCTCGACCGCATACCGAACGAGGCAGAAGTGACGGTCGAGGAAGAAGGGGAATAATCCAACTTCTCTGCTCAAGCTGACCAATCAAAACCTCATACCCGCGAAGGCGGGT
>JBQTJD010000483.1:0-2549 GCA_052387475.1 Anaerolineales bacterium
TGAGTTGCGGCAGGGTGACGCGCAAACCGGCCAGGTCGGTCACCATCTCGCTCTCACTGCCCGGCTCGGGCGAGGAATTCTTGAACCAATCCGGCAACAGGCGCACCTTTTCGTAGGCCTGTTCCTGCGCGAGCACCGGCGCTTCGAACCATTGATTATTCAGCACCCGATCGCGATGCGGATCGAGGTTGATGAGGAAGCGCACCGGCTTGCCGGCCAGTTGTTCCAATTGCTGCCGCCAACTGCGGGCATCGGCCGGATGTGTGGGCGCATCGACGCCAATCACACCCTCCGGCCCGACAATCGCGCCGACGGTGACGCCGGCGAACTTGGTTTCAATGTAGATGTCTTTGGCGAGCTTCTGCATGGGTGCGTGAAACGTGAACCGTGAAACGTGAAACGTGGGCGGCCAGCCTCACGTTTCACGCATCACGGTTCACGCGATCAGAACGGTAACGTAAAATTAAAGGTGGCCCCTTGGCCCGGTGTGCTTTCCACCCAGATGCGGCCGCCGTGCGCTTCGACTGCCATTTTGCAAAAGGCGAGGCCGAGGCCCAAGCCTTTTGGCGCAGCCTCGCGTTGCAACCGGGCAAACTTGGTGAAGATTTTGGTTTGCTGTCCCGGCGGGATGCCCGGCCCGGTGTCCTTGATCGAAACCGTCATCTCTTTGGCGGCGGATTTGGCCTGCACGGTGATGGTGCCTTCGCCGGGCGTGTACTTGACACCGTTCTCAATCAAGTTGATGACGACACGCCGGATCATGTCGGCGTCAACATCCACCAGTGGCAGGCGGGGCGGCACATCGTTGACGAGGCGCAAGCCCTTGCCCTCGGCAATCGGCAACACCTGCTCAATCGCCTCGGACGCCAACACACCCATGTCGATTTGGTCTTTGATCAACTTCACTTGTCCGGCCTCGAGGCGGCGCAGATCGAGCAGCGAGTCCACCATCCGGCTCATGCGCAGGGCCGAGCGGGTGGCAATGCCGATGAGGGTCTGCTCGGTCTCGTTCTCTTTCGGCACCGAGGCGGCGACCACATCCAACGAGGAGAGGATGTTGCCCAGCGGGCCGCGCAGGTCGTGGAAGATCATGCTGATGAGGTCGTTGCGCAACTCCTCCAGTTGCAACCGTTCGCTGATGTCGCGTTGGATCCACTGGATAAATTCCTGCCCCCGGCGCTGGATCATCTTGGCATGCACTTCCATCGGGATTTCGACGCCCTGCTTGGTCGTGATGCGAGTTTGATACGTAATCTCCTGCCCGCCGCGCAGATTCCGGAAGCGGTCGCTGCCGAGGAAGGCGGTGCCCATGCGGTGCACGCTCGTCACCCTCAAGCCGATCAACTCATCGCGCTGATAGCCAAAGGTCTCACACGCTTTGCTGTTCGCATCGGTCACGATGCCGTCCAGATTGGTGATGAGGATCGGGTCGATGTTGTCTTCAAACAGGCTGGAGAAACGGCTCTCGGCGGCAGCCAGTTCTTCCACTTGCTGCGCGTGCAGGATGGCGGTGGTTGCGAGTTGCGCCAGCGACTCGAGCAGGTTGAGGGTGTCGGGCGCGAAGTTGCCTTCAATCGGATTCATCACCTGGATGACGCCGATGACGTTGCCGCGCGGGTCACGCACGGGGACGGCGGCGCTGGCGAGCGTGAGCAGCCCGGTGCGCTGATCCAGCCCGCGTCGGAAGCGTGTATCGCCGGGCACGTTGTTGGTGATGACCGATTGGTTGTTCTCCACCACCCAGCCCGCGATGCCCTCGCCCGCCTCGAGTTCCGCACCCTTCAATTGCGCGGCCATCCGTCCGGCGGCCTCTTCGAACGTGATGCGGCCTCCCTGCACCAACGCCACACAGCTGGTCTCCACGTTTAAAAGGCTTTGCGCAATCTCGGCCACGAGGTGCAGCACTTCATCCAGCTTGAGAGTGGAGTTAATGGCCTGCGCCGTGCCGGCCAGCGCGCGCATGGCCTGCGCGCGCCGTTCGCTCTCAGCATACAGTTGTGCGTTCTCAATCGCCACCCCGGCCTGATCGGCGATGGCCGTCATCAGCGAGAGGTCCTCGGAGTCGAAGGTGTTGGCTGGTGTTTTAACGAGGGTGAGCACGCCAACTACGCGTGCCCGGCCCAGCAGGGGCGTGGCGATGGCGCTCGTCGGGCCGACCATGTCGTCGTCGGGACGGCGGCCCCAGCGTGCGTCTTTGGTCGTATCAGTGACGAGCGCGCCCTGGCGATTCTTCAACACCCAACCAGCTAAGCCGGACTCCAATGTGCCGCCAAGCTTCTTGCTCGGGTCGGGCTGAAAGCCGCCATCCATCATCAGCGCCGAGTACAGCACCTGGCCCTGTTCGTTCAGCACGATGACACTACCGGTCTTGGCCTGCGCGTTTTCCACCGTGGCTTTGAGCACGCGCGGCAACAGTTCAGCCAAATCGAGGCGGCCCGAAATCTCGCGGCTGACGCGATAGAGCAGGTCGAGGCGTTGATGTTCAGTGAACGGGGCGGTGGTCATACCATCAAAATGAGTTTAAGGATAAGCTCAATAAAACAACTAGC
>JBQTJD010000484.1:0-8156 GCA_052387475.1 Anaerolineales bacterium
CGATTGTGCCAGCGCCAGCCACGGCAACGTGAAGGCTACGCAGCAGCACGGCCACCTCGTGATGAACTATTTGCTCTATAAAGATGGCAATCCGGTGGATGTGATCTTGCGGAACTGGCGCAGCGCCGGGTAGAATATCTGGTGGTCGTCAGGCACAGGTTGGGGCAGTATGGCAATAGCCCACCGTGAAGATGCTATACAATCACTCTTCACGCAGCGCCAGATGTACGGGTTGTAACGCCCTCCACACCCAACATCTTGTGCCACCATCGCGGGTGTCGCCAAGTGGTAAGGCATCAGTTTTCCAAACTGATATTCATGGGTTCGAACCCCATCACCCGCTCAACCGCAGAAGGCAGAAAGCAGAAGGCGTTGCTTTCTGCCTTTTGCTTTCTGCTTTCATGGAGAAGGCGTGGCGGTTTCCGTGCCCGGTACGGGCGTCGGCTCTTCACGGCGGGGGATGCCGATGGACTCTTCCCACGGATAGCGCGTGTAGTTCAATCCGAAGTACGCCTCAACCACGCGGCGGAAGATCGGCGCGGCGTAATCGGAGCCTTGCCCGGCGTTTTGCACGACGACGGCGATGGCGATATCGGGCAGATCGGGATTATTCTGGCAGGTGTACCCGGTGAACCACGCGTCCGGCTCCTGCGTGCCAAATAGCCCGGGGTCTTCGGCGGTGCCGGTCTTGCCCGCCACGCAAATGCGGAAATTCTTGAAGCGTTCGCGCGCCGTGCCGATGGGTTCGCGCGGCACGTTGCGCATCCCCTCTTGCAGCGCGGCCAACTGCTCCGGCTCGAGCGGCAGCGTGCCGGAGATAATGGGCGCGAAGGTGAACGTCGCCGCCGCGCCCTCCTCTGCCGGACGAATCTCTTTCACGAGTTGCGGCGTGTAGAGCGTGCCGCCGTTCCCCACCGCTGCTGCTATCCGCGCGATTTGTAACGGCGTCACCAGCACATCCCCCTGACCGATGGATAAATTCAACCCGTCAATGGCGCTCCACACCTCGCCCTGAGTCTGCTGCTTCCACTCCGGGCCGGGAATTTGCCCGGCATTCTCTTCGATCTGCCCGATGTTAGTGGGCTGACCCAGGCCAAAAGCTTGTGCGGTCTGCGTCAGCCAATTTGGGTTCCAATTGAAGAGCGCGTAGCCCATGTGCCAAAACCACGGATTGCACGAGGCGCTCAGTCCTTCGATCAACGTCAACTCGCCGTGTCCACCCTCTTTCCAATCTTTGCGCGTGAAGTTCGGGTCGCTGGTTTCGTTCCACTCGCCGTTGCAGGTATAGAGCGTATCCGGTTGGAACAGGCCGGAGGTGAGCGCGGCGGAGAGGGTGACGATTTTGAACACCGAGCCGGCCGGGTAGGCTGACTGCGCGGCGTGATTGAGCTGCGGCTTGCGCGGGTCGGCGAGGATTTGCGCGGCGCTGCTGGCGTTGCGGTTGTACGGGCTGAAGAGGTTGGCGCTGAAGGTGGGCGTAGAGGCCAGCGCCAGCACTTCGCCGGTGTTGAGATTGAGTATGACGATGCCGCCGGTGAAATCGCCGAGCGCAAACTGCGCGGCCTGTTGCAGATCAAAATCAATCGTCGTGTATATATCCTGCGCCGGCGTCTGGGGCGTCGAGGCGATCATGCGGATGAAGGTATTGTTGGCGTCGCGCAGTTGCAATTGCCAGCCAGGCTTGCCGCCGAGGTATTGCTCGCCCCACGCCTCGATGCCGGTGCGGCCCACACGTTCGCTGCCGGTGTAGCCGCGCCGCCGATACTCATCGACTTCCTCCGATGTGATGAAGCTGGTGTAGCCGGTGACGTGTGCTGCTGCGCCGTTGCTCGGATAGTAGCGGTCGTTGTAGCCGGTGAGCGTCACGGCGGGGATGTCGAACAGGAAGCGGAAACCCTCGATGTCGGCGGCGCTCACTTCACCCAATGCGAAGTATTGATCGGGCACTGCGCCTTCGAGCCGCTGGCCGAGCAGGGTCGCGTTGGTGTCGAGCAAGCGGGCTACGCTCTTGAGGATGTTATTCGCGTCATCGCCCTCGCCGAGCAGGCCGGGGATGAGGCCGACCGCGTATGCATCGGCGGGCGCGGCCAGCGGCGCGCCATTGCGGTCGTAGAGACTGCCGCGTTCGGTTGTGAGCGGCGCCATGAGCAATTGCTGCCCATTCACCAAATCCGGCCAAATGCTGGCCGGCGTGAAGACGATGCGCCACTGCCCATTCTCACGTTTCAGCGAAAACGCCAGGTCGGTTTCAAGTTGGCCGACGCCGTACGTGTCGTAGCTGACCCGCGCCGTCGCTTGCCCCACGTCACCCGTTTCGCTCACATCCGTTACCTGCCCGCTGACTGCCAAAGCAGTCAGTATCTCCATCTCTTTGCGATAGCGCGCTTCGAAATCTTCGGCGGTGAGCGCCGCGCGGCTTTCGGCGGCGAGCAGTGCGTACATGCCCGCGTAATCACTCGCCGCCCACATGCGCAGATAGGCCTCGGTTGCGGCGCTGGCATCTGGCACGGGCGTGGCGGTTGCGGTGAGCGCCGGCGTGTCAATCACTGGGGCCATAGCCGTCGGCGTGGTCGTTTCCGAGGTGGAGCAGGCCGTCATCACACCACAGACGATCACGCCGGCCAGCCCCAGTGCGGCATGTTTCTTGCTCAACATATTGCGTTATCCATCGGAACAGAGCCGGCATCATACCACGCCCACTTGAGCGTCATCTGAGAGGAGCGGGCGGTGTATACTCGGGCCATTGAGACTATGATCCACATTCTGATTGTTGAAGACAATCTCGACATCATCAATGTAATGGAGGATTTGCTCCGGGCCGAAGGCTACCGCGTGACCCGCGGACACAACGGTGAAGAGGCGCTCGAAGCCTTTGGGCGCGAGATCCCCGATTTGATCGTCTCCGATGTGATGATGCCCCGGATGGATGGCTTTCAACTGTTGGAGGCGGTGCGCCGGCGGCCCAGCGGCGCGGGCGTGCCCTTCCTCTTTCTCAGCGCGCGCACCGAGCAGGCGGCCACTTCGCGCGCGCGGCTGTTAGGCGCGGATGATTACATCTACAAACCGTTCGCGCCGGAAGAATTGCTGGTGGCGATTCAGGCCAAACTCGACCGGCGGCGCTCGCTGGAGATGTTTCACACCCGGGCCGCCCACCTGCAAACCGTCATCATGCTGGCCAACACGATTGAGGCGCGCGAAACCTACACGCGCGGACATGTGGAGCGGGTGCAAGGGTATGCGTTAGAGCTGGCGCGCGCCCTGGGATGGAGCGGAGAGTCGCTGGCAGTCTGCGAGTTCGGCGCGCTGTTGCACGACATCGGCAAGATTGTGGTGCCGCGCGCCATTCTCAACAAACGCCAGAAGCTGCTGTATCACGAATGGGCCATCCTGCGACGCCACCCCGAAACGGGCACACAGATGCTGGGAAAGGTAGATCATCTCCGAGCCGCGTTGCCCTACGTCATCTCTCATCACGAACATTGGGATGGCTCCGGGTATCCGGCCGGGCTGAAGGGCAACAGCATCCCGCGTGAAGGGCGTTTGCTCGCTATCGCGGACGCCTACGACGCAATGACGAGTGACCGGCCGTACCGCCAATCCCTCTCGAATGAAAACGCACTGGCCGAAATTAATCGTTGGGCGGGTCGGCACTTCGACCCGGAGATGGCCGAGGTATTTGTGAAACTCCGCGAGGCGGCCCAACCGTAGCGACGTTGCATGCAACGTCGCTACGGTTGGGCCAAAAACAGCATGCGTGAAGTCGCCAGCCTCGGCATCGGGCAGACACCGGTGGGCGAGCAGTGGGATAAATCCATCAAAGAGATTGCAGGCGAGGCGGTCTTTGCTGCGCTGAACGATGCGGGCCGCGACACGGCTGACGGGCTGTTCATCGGCAACATGCTTTCCGGCCAGTTGAACCGGCAGGAGAACCTCGGCGCGATGCTGGCGGATTGGGTCGGGCTGCAGGGCGTCGAGGCCATCAAAGTGGAGGCGGCCTGCGGCAGCGGTGGCGCAGCGGTGCGGCAGGCGTTGCTCGCGGTCGCCTCGGGTGTGATGGAGTGCGCCATCGCGGTGGGCGTGGAGAAGATGACAGACACCGTCGGCCCAACCACCACCAGTGGGCTGGCTTCAGCCGCCGACGCCGATTACGAAGCCGCGCAGGGCGTGTCGTTCGTCGCGCTCAACGCTCTCGTGATGCGCCGGTACATGCACGAGTACGGTTGGCGTAAAGACCATTTCGCGCCGTTCGCCATCAACGCACACGCCAACGCGCTGCACAATCCCAACGCGCGTTTGCATGAACGCGTCACCGAGCGCGAGTATCATCGCGCGCGCACCGTCGCCGACCCGATCAACTTGCTCGACGCCTCACCCATTGGGGATGGGGCGGCGGCGCTGGTGCTGGTTCCGGCGGAGACGCTGCGCGCAAATGGCCGGCCCGTGATCTGTGTTGCCGCCTCCGCCGCCGCCACCGACTCGCTGGCCGTGCACGACCGGCGCGACCCGCTCTGGCTGGCCGCCGCCGAGCAATCCGCCCGCAGCGCATACGCCCAGGCCGGCATCGGCCCGCGCGACGTGAATGTCTTTGAGCTACACGACGCTTTTTCGATCATGGCCGCATTGTCGTTGGAGGCGTGCGGTTTCGCGGAACGAGGGCAGGGGCCTCGTCTGGCGCTGGAAGGGGCCATCACACCGGTTGGCCGCGTGCCCATCGCCACGCGCGGCGGGCTGAAGGCGCGCGGCCACCCGGTCGGCGCGACGGGCGTGTATCAATTAGTGGAACTCACGCAACAGTTGCGGGGCGAGGCCGGCAAAACACAGGTACCCGACGCCCGGCTCGGCATGGCCCAAAACATCGGCGGCAGTGGGGCGACGATCGTCACCCATATCCTACGCGCCGCATAATCAGTGAATCACGAAAGCGTCCTGAGCGGAGCGGCTTGCGATTGGCCGCGCAGTCGAAGGATGCGCCCTTCGACGTGCTTCGCTCGCGAAGCCACGGCCCGCAACCACAGCGGGCCTCCGCTCAGGGTGCTTGTCTCCGTTTCATGATCTATTGATAATTTGCGCGAAAAAGCCATTTGCTCCACACTATATTCCACGCCGTATAAGCAGTCCGGGCTTAAGTGCAGGAGGCAACTATGACTCGACGTTATTCTTTGATCGCGCTGTTCATTGTGAGCGCGTTGCTGGCGGCATGCACCATGTCGCTCACCGGCGGCACGCCAACCGCCATCCCGAACCAGTCGGGTCAGGGCGTGGCGACCAGCAGCTTGCCGGGTGCAGATGCGACGATGTTCGCGCTGGGCACCAGCCTGGCCGCGACGCAACAATCGCAACAGGCGGGCAATACGCCGCAGGTCCCGGCGCAAGTTGCTACCGCGACGCCATCGCAAATACCGGGCGCTGCCACAGCGACGACCGCTCCGGTCGTCGCAACCGCAACACCAATCGTGGCAGCCGCGACGCAGGCCCCGGCCGCCGCCTGCACCAGCCCCTACACGGTGCAAAAGGGTGATTGGATTTATAAGATCGCGCGCGCGTGCAAGCTTACGCCGCAGTCCATCATCGCTGCCAACCCGGGCATCAACGCCAACCGGCTCGACCCGGGACAAAGGCTCAACCTGCCCGGCGGCGTGCCGCCTGCGGCTACGACTCAGGCGCCGACGACGGCGTGCAAGGGCGCGTACACGGTGAAGGCCGGCGACAACCTGTTCCGCATCGGCTACAACTGCGGCTTCACCACCGCCCAGATGGCGATCAGGAACAACATCGCCGCGCCATACCGCATCTTCCCCGGCCAAGTGTTGCAATATCCGTAACACTCGGCACGCTAAAAGCACCGAGGGCGCAGCCAATCGCTGCGCCCTTTCTATTTCACACGAGGTGCAATGTCCAAAGTACTCAAGCGTGAAACCGTCTTTCAGGGCCGCGCCTTCAATGTGCGGGTGGATGAAGTGGAGTACGCGCCGGGCCGCACGCATCGCATCGAGATCGTCGAGCACAGCGGCGCGGTGACATTGGTGCCCGTGGATGCGGATGGGCGCATCTATTTCATCCGGCAATATCGCCATGCAGTAGTCGAGACGATGCTGGAGTTGCCCGCCGGCACGTTGCACGATGCGGAGGACCCAACCCTCGGCGCGCAACGCGAGTTGCAGGAGGAAATCGGGATGCGCGCGGGCAAGCTCGAACATCTGGCTTCTTTTTATCTTGCGCCCGGTTATTCCACCGAACTAATGCATGCCTATCTCGCCACCGAGCTGACGCCCGCGCCTTTGCCGCAAGATGAGGATGAGTCAATTGTGGTCGCGCCCCTGAGTGTGGCCGAAGTGATGCGGGCCGTCACGCACGGCGAGGTGCGCGATGCCAAAAGCCTCGCGGCGTTATTCGCCGCCAGCCGGCGATTGGGGTGGTAAATTTTGCGGATGCGTATTAGCCTCAAGGCTGTCACCCTGAGCGCAAACGCGCAGCTTTCAAATTGCCCGAATGGTTTCGCGCGAAGGGTCGCCTTTCATTGGCGTTACCCTTACCGTGACATGCACCCGATCTGTACGTGGCCCTTGCCGCGCCCTCCGCGCTCTGGTAAAATCCCGCCCGCTCAGTGACCGCCCAGCAGGTTGTGGGCGGTTAATTGTGCCTAGCCAAGACTGTGAGAGTGAGCGATGCCTGACCTGATCAAGGCCGTGGAGGCCCCCACCAATAAGAACATCCCGGCGCTTAAGCCGGGCGATAACGTCAGTGTGCATGTGCGGATTGTAGAAGGCAACAAGGAGCGCATTCAGGAATTCAAAGGCATCGTCATCCGCCTGCGCAAGGGCGGCAACCAGGCCAACTTCACGGTGCGCCGCATCGCCTCGCACGGCGTGGGCGTGGAACGCACCTTCCTGTTGCGTTCGCCGCGGATTGAAAAGGTGGAAGTGTTCCGCAGCGCGACCGTGCGCCGCGCGCAACTCTACTACCTGCGCGACCTGCGCGGCAAAGCAGCGCGCCTCAAAGAGAAGCGGCGCGACGTTTGACACTTTCAAAGCATTACCTTCAGCAAAGGCGCGGGCTATTTCAGTCGGCGTCTTTTTTTGTGTCACCTGAAGCGTAAAACGTGAAACGTGATTCTTGCAGTCCACAGGTTCGGTCAATTGACCAACGCTCGCCACGACCGAGACTCACGCTTCACGCATCACGTTTCACGAAATAAGCTTTACCGAGATGTCTAAACCCCTCATCGGCCTCACCACCGAACGTTTCTCCTCCGGCTACTTCGCGCAGCCCGATCAGGACGTGCAGGGCGTGCTGCGCACCTACCTCGAAGCCGTCATCGGCGCGGGCGGCCTGCCGGTGCTGATTCCGCTCTCGCTCACCGGCGACGATTTGCAAACCGTCTACGAGCGACTCGATGGCGTGCTGCTGCCCGGCGGCTGCGACATTGACCCGGCTTATTTCAACGAAGCACCGCATCCCAATTTGGGCGATGTGGATTTGGAACGTGATCGTGTGGAGTTGGCTTTTGCCCGTTTCGCCGTTGAGGGCGGCAAACCGGTATTGGGTGTGTGTCGCGGCGCGCAGGTGATGAACGTCGCGTTCGGTGGGACGCTCTATCAAGACTTGTCCAGCGAATACACCGGCGCGCTGCTGCGCCACGCGCACCCGGTGAAGGACTTTGACCGCAGCCATCTCGCCCATCCGGTGCGAGTTGAAGAGGAGTCGCGGCTGGCGCACGCGCTCGGCTCACCGATTGTGCAGGTCAACAGCCGTCACCATCAGTCCATCAAAGACGTGGCGCAGGGGTTTGAGATTGTGGCCCGCGCGCCGGATGGGGTGATCGAGGGGATTGAGCGGCCTGCGCATCCGTTCGCGCTCGGCGTGCAGTGGCACCCCGAAAACTTGCAGGCGCAGCCGGAGATGAAGAAGTTGTTCGAGACGTTTGTGGCTGCAAGCGGCAAAGCGCGATGAGCGCCGATGAGTGAGAGAAAAGCAAACCGCTCCAACTGTAATACAAAGTTGGAGCGGTTTGTTTTAGCCGCCCGGCTCCGAGGATGAGATTGTTGGGTTTGCCGGAGCTGCGGAAGACCCAAGGGGCGGGGCTCCGAGGCGAGCGCGGTCCTCAGCTCACCGCTTTCTTCACGATCGCGCCGAGCTTAGCCTCTTCGGCGGCGGAC
>JBQTJD010000485.1:0-9154 GCA_052387475.1 Anaerolineales bacterium
GGCCGCACCCGTGCCGCGAGACACACTGACGGTTACTCAGATATTCACTGCGCGGCATAACGGCCTCTCGGCCATTGAATTGCTAGCCGTCGTGTATCCAGAATCGCTTGGCGTCTCTACTCTCACGCTCCACCTCACTGATGCTGGCGGCCACCTGATCGCTGAGCAAGCCTTCGAAACTATCGCCCACAACGCCCCGCTTCGACTGACTTTTCCACCCGTGGCTGAGAGCGCGGGTGAGACTTTCATTCTAACGTTGATTGGCAGCACACAGAATAATGCCACAGTGTGGGCCTACAGCCTCGATGGATACCCGCGCGGCGAACTACAGGATACGGATGGCGACTTGCGTTTCTCGACTACCTACACTTACTTGCCCGCTGATATTGCACGCGATGTCGCGCTGGGCGTCGCCGATATCACACAGTGGGCGCTGCCTCTGTGGCTTGTGCTGTTTGCGCCGGGATTGCTGCTGCTGGCCGGGCTAGGGGCGTCGTTCAGTACGGCCTGGGCGCGCTGGGGAGTTGCCTTGGGAGTGAGTGCTTCGATGCTGGCCATAGTATGGCTCTGGGCCGCCGTCATTGGCTGGCAATTGAATGGAACGCTGTTGCTAATGACCTACGGCGTCGTTGGTGTTCTGATGGTGATAATAACTTTTCGCCGTTGGCAGCGCGATCCGACTACTTGGCCGCGTGTCACCGGACACGACTTGGGAATGTTCACGTTGCTGGCTGCCGTGATCGTCGCGCGATTTCTGGCGGCGCGCGACCTCGCCCTCCCAGCGTGGGTGGACTCGTCACATCACGCGTTGATTGCACGTGTGCTCGCCGAAGTAGGTTATGTGCCTCCGAGTTACTCGCCGGTGTTGGCCGTGGATGAGTTCACGTACCACTTCGGATTTCATGTGCTGGCCGTCGCTTTTCACTGGCTCACCGCCTTGCCATTGCCGGACACGTTTTTGCTGTTAGGCAACGTCCTCAACGGATTGATGTCGCTGGCGGTCTATACTTTCACCATGCAAGTGACTGATCGCCCGCGCGCCGGGTTGGCCGCCGCCTTCGCTGTAGGCCTCGTCTCACTGTTCCCCGGCTACTATCTTGCGTGGGGACGGTATACGCAGTTGATGGGTCTGATCGTCCTCGCGCCGCTGCTTGCCGCCGCGTGGCGGCTGGTCAGTCCGTCGCCAGAGTCCTCCCGCACCGATGTAGCCCGCTCAATTCTGCTCGTCGCCGTCCTCACCAGCGGGCTTTTGTTTGTGCATTATCGCGTGGCCTTTTTCTTCGCCACGTTCGCCTGGGTGGCGCTCGCGGCCGGGCGCCGTGGCGGTTGGCGGCGCATGGCGTTGGCCGCGCTCGTCACCCTCGCGCTCGCAGGACCGTGGCTTTGGCGGCTGAGCGCCAAATGGTTGCTACCCACACTCGATGTGCCCGGTACGCTAACGTCACCGGGCGGTTACAACGAATTTCCCTTTGACTACTTCGATAGACCTCTGGAGCGGGCATGGCTGCTGGCTGCGCTGCTGGCGTTGGCGCTCAAACTTATTCAACGCGAGCGCGCGGCATGGCTGATGGCCGGCTGGCTGGCACTCACTTCAGCCCTGCTCAACCTCGGGCCAGGATCGTGGGTGGTGAACAACAATTCATGGGCAATCTCGCTGTTTTTGCCTGGCGCGGTGCTCGTGGGGTGGGGGGTGGATAGCGTATGGAATCACTGCTCAACACTATTCCGCGCGGAGCGGTGGTTGCACCGAAGTGCGAGCATACTCGTAAGCGCGCTGGTGATCGCCGCACTCAGCTCTGCTGCGGCCCTCGGTCTGCGCGCGCAAATGACGATGGCCAACCCGACGACCACACTTTCTCTCGCCGCTGACGTGCCTGTGTTGGAGTGGGTGCGGGACAATACGCCGCCCGAAGCAGTGTTCGTCGCGAACAGTTGGCTCTGGCAAAATGACATCTGGGCAGGGTCGGATGGCGGCGCGTGGCTTGTGCCATTTGCACATCGGACGAGCACCATTCCACCGGTAGACTATGCATTTGACAACGAACTCGCACGTTCGGTCAACGACTTCAACCAACGTCTTTCACGAGTGACCAATGCCGACGCCCCGGAGACCCTAGCGTTGTTCCGAGGGGCAGGCGTTACTCATGTTTTTATCGGTGCGCGAGGCGGGGTGCTCAAACCGGAGATGTTCGTTGACTCGCCACACTACCAGCTGTGCTTCACGAACGGGGCCGCCTGGGTGTTCGAGATGCAACTACCTTGACGGGCGCATGGCGCATCGTCAGCGAACCAGACTCAACTTCACTTCGCCGTTGGGGATGGAGTCGCCAGTGGCGTTTGAGACAAGCAGGCGCATTCCATCACTGGGGTGATAAAGGCCGACGTACAACGACACAGCCTCATAATCCGCGCCGGACGGCAAACTGAGCTGATGAGTGTCAGCGACAATCTCACCCTCACCCCATGCAGTGGTCGGATAGGCATTGCTGCGCGGCGCCCCGTCACTTTGCGTAAACACTTGTGGGTCGACGGTGCGGAGATGGGCAAAAACCTTGTAGCTTTCCGACAGCCGCGCACTTGTCTGCCAGTAAAGTGTCACAGTCACACCACGTCTGTCCGGCCACAGGCTGACATCATAGCCGTTCAATTGAATGTCTTCACCGAAACGATAGGCCGTTGCCTGCTCCGGTTGCGGAGGTGGCTGTGCGGCTCGAATAATCAGCGGCATCCGGGCGCCATGGGAATGGGTGGCCCCTTGGGGGTCGGTCAGTGGCAACGGGTCACCGGTCGGCGTCCGTAGCAAGTTTATCTCCACCACACTGGCCGCCGGCGCCGGAAACGCTTCGGGCACAATCAACTCAAACCAATCACAAAACGGTTGGCCCGGAGACCATAGCCGGGTCGGATAGTTGCCATCGCGCGGATAAGAAACTAGGCGTCCATATCCCTGACCATCAGGCCCGATGATTTCTAGTTGTACGAAGTAGTTTTCGAGGATGGGCGCACGCGCCTGCCAGCATAAATCTACTCGCACGCGCCCGCCGCTGACCGCTGCCTGGGAGGGAAGGTAGCCCAGGAATTCAATCGCGTCACCGTACACCGTCTGAACGTCACGGATCATCGCCGCGGCTTTCGCCTCGGTGAGCGGCTGCGGTTTGGCATACGCATCAGCGATGATCGTGAATGGCATTAGCCAACCTAGCCCTATGACTGCCAGGGTCAGGCCGGTCAGAACAAATCGCTGCCAACGAAATGCAATGAGGCCACACCACCCTTCGACCAACAGCAGCGCCACCGCCGGCAATGCCGGTAGCAGGTAGCGGCCAACCACCAGGTTGCTGTCTTGTTGGGCAATGGCCAGCGCCACCGTGAGCGAGACTAAGCTTATCGGTTGCAACGCCAATATACTCCATACCACCAACATGCGCCGGTCATTTCGCCACCATGCAGGCGTGAGCCGCAACAACCCCATCACCGCCGTCGCAGCAGCCAGATACCAGATGGGATAAACCCATGGGTAAGATTCAAGATTGCCCCAGCCATACGAGGCGAAAAAGGTCTTGGCCGCGTATTCCCAAGTGCTCCAACTTAACGGATAGGTGCTGACCTGCAGGTTGGCTAACAGCCGTGTGAGCGTGGCCCATTGAAAGACTTGATCGGTGACGAATGTCAACGACGAGAGCGCGTAGATCCCCACGCATGTGACCGTCGCCACGCCCAACAACGTCCACAGCGTTTTGGTGCGATGCCCCAGCCAAAAGTTCAACACCAACGCTGCGACTGCCACCGGCACGAAGGCAAGCGCATTCAGCTTCGTGAGGATGCCAGCCAGCACTAATAGCGTCGTCACCGCGAGCAGGCGATAGTGGGCGTTGTCTTGCAACACGCACACGGTGAAGTACAGAATTGGCGCGGCGAGGCTGGTCACTAGCAGATCGTTCGTCACCATACTGCCCATAAATAGGAATTGCGGCCAAAAGGCATAGAGCACTGTCGCCGTCCATACACGCGCCCGGTGCTTCGGCCAAAGTCGCCGCGCAGCCAAAAAGACAAACACTGTGCTGAGAGTGCTGATCACAACCCCCACGCTCCGCGCTAGACGCAACGCCTCTACCTGCGTACGTTCCAGCCCCACCGGCGCATCGAGGGTAATCGCGTAATTGACCCCGGCATTGCCGTAACTCAACAACGGATTTAGCTCTGGAAATTGAAACTTCTCCCCCCGGTCAAAACCGGTCAGGACGGGAGCGATGAGGATGTAATACAGCGGGGGCTGGAATTTGGACCAAATGCTGTCAGCTTCGGGGTCGCTCGGTTGCAACAGTTGGCGATACTTGGCGAGATAGCGGGCATACTGAAAATGACCGGTCTCGTCATAGGACTCCCACGGCGGCACGCTGAGACTATAGGTCAAACCAAGAGCCAGCCGCGCGGCGAGCAACAACGCCAGCGGCCCCCAGTCGCGGCGACTAAAGTTCATCGGCGAAAAAGCGTTGTGTGCGCTGGAAAATCACCAGCCCGACTACCAACGCGATCAGGGCCTGCAGCGTCGTGATTGCCAGCAGCGACAAATCAGGGGCAGCGCCGGCGTAAATCACCTGCCGGTATTGCGTGACGAGGCCCGCCATGGGGTTCAGGCTCATCGCCCACCGCGCCAATCCGTTCGTCACTGTTGAGTCAGGATAGGAATAGACGATGGGCGTGAGAAAGAACCACGGCAATATCAACACTTCCACAATCTGCTGAATGTCGCGGTAATACACGTTGAGAGCAGAAAGCCCCAGGCTCAACCCTAGGGTAAGAGCGAATTGCACTGCCAGTAGCACCGGCAGCCAGAGCAGCGCCACCGTGAACGGCACGCCAAAGATCAGCATGAGCAGGCCCAGCGGCAAAAGCGCAATAAGAAAATTGACCGCATTGGAAAGCACGACCGAGAGCGGCAAAATCTCGCGCGGGAAGCGCACCCGATTGATGAGATGGACGTTGTGCACAATCGCCCCCGTGCCGCCGACCAGCGAGAGGCTGAAGAAGTTCCATGGCAATAGGGCTGCGAGAAAAAACACCGGGTAGTTGGGGATGGGGCTGGGTACGATATAGCGAAATACCAGTGTGAAGAAGAAGGTCAGGAGCAGCGGGTAGAGCAGGCTCCACACAACCCCGAGTACCGAATTGCTGTAGCGCACCTGTAGATCGCGCCACGCCAGCAAGCGCGCGGCTTCGCGGTATTTCAGAATAGAAGTTAGTTGTGCAATCACAATCGGAATGAGTGTTGACCGATCAGATCATCGGCGTGTGATGGCGGCTTTATCGTTTTGTAACGCGCCCAACCGCCGGTACTCGCGCAACGCCGTGAGCGCTGAAACCAGCAAGCCACGCTCGCGCAAGGCGCGGTCGGTTACTTCCCGTGAAGCTTGTAGATGTTGGCGCGCCTCCAATAGGTGTGGCAGATTGCGCCCAAACTCCCAGGTTCCCGCCGCCAGCGCACGCACGCCCGCCCAGTAGCCATGGAAACCAAATTCTAGCACGCGATATAAATCATACCCAATTGATGTTGCCAGGCCACTTAGCAAAGTCGAAGCCTGAAAATGCTTGACCATGTTGGCGTAACGGTTGCACTGCATCTGCCGGATGCGGAAGGGCGCTGCCCGCCCACCAAATGACCCGCCAAAGTGGTGCGACGCTTCGGCCATGGGGATATACCAGACCTCGAAGCCGGCCAGCCAGGCACGCCAACACAAATCAACATCCTCGAGATACGCAAAGTAAGCGGCATCGAAGCCGCCCAATTGTTGGAAGACCGTGCGGCGCACCAGCATCGCCGCGCCTGGCACCGCGGCAACTGCGCGAGCGACATCATATTGGCCCGTGTCCGGTTCGCCCCAGCCGACTTCGAAAGCTGTACCTGCATCGGTGTAGGCTGCGCCGGCGCATTGAATGACGCGCCCGGTCACGCCCTCTCCAGCCAACAACAGCTTGCCGCCCAGAATCGCTGCCGGCGTATGCTGTTCAGCCGCTGCCAGCAAAGTCTCCAACCAGTGTGGGGTGAGCGTCGCATCATTGTTCAGCAATACCGCCCACTCACAGTCCACCACCGCCAGCGCACGGTTGTAGCTCTCCGCGAAGCCGAAGTTGCGGTCAAAGGCCAGCACACGCACATCCGGCCAATGCTCGCGCAAATAATCCACCGAGCCATCGCCTGAGGCATTATCCACCACCACCCGTTCAGCCGGAACAGTGAGCTGTTGCAAACTGGTGAGGCACGGCGCCAGCCACTGCCGGCCATTGTAGTTGAGGACGAAAATCGCGACGCGCGCCACTCACTCTAACTCCACCGGCAGACCGCCCACCGGCTGCCGCCGCGAAGGCCCGCGTTCGCGCCCCAGGCTGAGAAATTGATCCCACGCATATCCCCAACTCAAGCCGCGCAGCACCTCCCAATCGCCGCGCCGTCGCAGTGTGTTGATGTGGGCGCGCTGCCGGTGGAGGTGCTCCGCCTGAGACCACACCCACCGATACGAAGCTGCTTTGGCTTGCAGGAAACCGATACCGCGCAGGAAGCAGTAGCCCCAAATCAGCAACTCCGTCACGCCCAACAGCGGGGCCAACGCCAGCCGCGTGCCCCTGTGCAGATGGGTGATCAGCATTGCCCAACGGTTGCGTTCCAATAGAAACAGCTTTTCGGGGTACATCGACAAGTGGTATTTGTGCCACACCACCGCACTGGGCACACAATACAAATCGTAGCCCATCAACTGGAGCAACCACGACAGTTCCACGTCCTCATGATATACAAAACCGCTTTCATCCCAGCCGCCCATTTGCTCGAGCAGGCTGAGCCGCATGACGAAGGCCGCACCGTGCAAGCCTGAAACTTTAATCGGCGCGACGGGGACGATGGACCGATCACGCCACAACCAGCGATTGAAGCCGAGACCGGTGACGTGCACGTCCTGACCGGCGGCGTTGATGCGTCCATCATCGTGGAGAAGAATTAGGGGACTCAGGCCACCGGCTGAAGGCGTCGCATGCAGAAAGGTGACGGTGTGGGATAGCCAGCCAGATTCCACCACACAATCCGGATTGAGCACGGCGACAAATTCACTGTGGAGATGGGGCAGAGCCGTGTTGACGCCACCAGAGTAGCCGCGATTGGTAGGGTTGTGGATAGTATGCACGCGGGGCCATTGGGCAGCCAGCGCGTCGGCCAACT
This sequence comes from Anaerolineales bacterium, assembly GCA_052387475.1. GTDB lineage: Bacteria > Chloroflexota > Anaerolineae > Anaerolineales > UBA6663 > JANWXR01. Next base: position 7,211 of record JBQTJD010000485.1, read on the forward strand.
CGCCGCTGCCATCGGTGGAGGCATTATCCACCAGCCACACCTCGAACGGTGGCGATGCGGTATCCGCCATGAGCGCCGTCACGCACTCGGTGAGGTGCGCCCGCCCGTTGTAGATCACGACGACGATGGAGATGACGGGCGCGATGCAATCACTCATCCGCGTCAAACGGTGTGATGATTTCGACGGGCGGGGCTTTTTGAATACGCTGCAGGCGTCCGGCGAAAATGGAGAGGAAGAGTGCAGCCGACACGAGTTGCATGCCGAAGACGAGCGCCGTGGACGCGAGCACCACCTGCCGCGTCGCAAAGAACAGCCCGGTGCCATCGGCTACCCATTGGTTGAAAAGCGTGATGATATATCCGGTGGCAAAGATACCCGTTAGCACGCCGAGCAGCGCGCTGCCCAGACGCACGGGGCGTGAGCTAAGCCGCACCAGCCAGCGGGCGGGGCGATAACCGGACTCCACCCCATACAGCGCCGCCGCGACGCCAAAGACGATCAGTTGAAACGAGGCCACGCTGCCGAGGACGACGATGATGAAGGCGTGCACATCCAGCCCCCAAAACGCCCCTTGTCCCAGCACGGCTGCGCCGCCCAACGCCAGCAGCATGATGATGAAACCGGGCACGACGAATGTGATCAGCGGGTTGTAGAGCAGGAGCATGGCCAAAATGCGCCCGAGGATGAGAAAGCCGTCTTTCCAGGCATGCAGCTTCTTTTCCCCCAGGCGCTCTCCATATTCAATCGGAAAGGCCGCGGTACGCAGGCCACGCACCCGGGCCTTAATGCCAATCTCGGCTTCGATGTCGAAGCCCTCGGACTCGAGCCGCATCCTAAGCACCGCCTCGCGCCGCAGGCCATACAGCCCGCTCAAATGATCGGAGCCATCCAGCCCATGCGAGAACGACAGCAGCAGGTCGAACATCCGGTTGCCCACTCGGTTAATCAACGGCATCGTCTCGGTGTTGCGCGGGCGGCTACAACGCACGAGGTCGTAATGCGCCAGCAATTCCACCAAGCGCGGGATGGCGCTGGCGGGATAGGTCGCGTCGGCGTCCATCACCACGATGAGGTCGCCCGTCGCCTGGGTCAGCCCACTGCGGATGGCAGCGCCTTTGCCCCGGTTGTACCGGTGACGGATGACGCGCACGGGGAACTTCCGCGCAATCGTAAGCGAGTCGTCCGTGGAACCGTCATCCACCACAATGATTTCGTAGTGGACGGCTGTCGCGGTCTGTGCGATGGCGATCACATCCGCCAGCACCGTGGGCAGGGCAGAGGCTTCGTTATAGGATGGCAGAATGATGGTGACGGTCACAGGCCGGGTCAAGACAGCGGGCGTCACTACCGAACGTACAGCGGGAATTGCAGTCATCTCAACCTGTTGGGCGATCTTAGCGCCCGATGATTATAGCCTCAGCCCGGGCGGCGAGGCAAAATAAAAAAGGGAGCGCCTCCCATAAGGGTGGCGCTCCCACTCCGATCGCAAATGCTGCCGCCGGGTTACCGGATGGCGGCCTCGGTATCCTTGTGGAACAGGTGCATGTTGTCGAGGTTCATCGCCATCGGCACCTTATCACCCACGCGGGCGCGGCTGCGCGGGTCAACGCGAGCCACGTAGTTCTTATCGCCGGACTTGAGATACAGAAAGACCTCATTGCCCATCAATTCGGTCACTTCCACTTCGGCCTCCACCGGCGCAGAATGCACACCGGGCGGCGCAAAGTTCGGGTCGTGAATGTCTTCGGGCCGGACGCCGAAGACGATCTGTTTACCGGCATGTGGCAGGAACGCGCCAGCCTTGGTTTCGGGCACGCGCACGGCGAAGGCGCCCGCATCCACCACCACGGTATTATCGGCCTTCACCAGCTTGGCGTCGAAGAAGTTCATCGACGGCGACCCGATGAAACCGGCCACAAAGACGTTGTTGGGCAGGTCGTACA
>JBQTJD010000486.1:0-1973 GCA_052387475.1 Anaerolineales bacterium
GAAGGGCCGTTCTGTCAATTGGGTCAACAACCAGTTTTGGCGAAGGTGTGCCGCTCCTACCAAAACTGCGTGCCCGGCTCGCCTTTGAACGGGCCGACGACGTTGCGCGTAATCCAGCCGCCGTAGAAGCCGGCGGGCTGAGGCGTGACGCGCTCTCCGTCCACGTAACAAACATCCATCAGTTGTGGGTAGAAAACGAGGTGATCTTTAATCACCTCGTATTCGGGAACGGGGTCGGGATAAAACCACGCCGCGTTGGCTTCCGTTCGGTCGCCGATGCGCACCGAATAGTAGCTGGCGCGACCCTTCCACTCACAGACCGAGCTGCGCGATGTGCGGCTGAAGTATTGCATCTGCTCATCCGCTGGCGGCAGATAGTACACCGGTGGGTGACTGGTTTCCAGCACGCGATACGCGCGCCGCGTGTCGGCAATCATCACGCCGTTGAACACAACTCGAATGTGATGGGCCGTCAACTCCACGCGTGGCGGGCGCGGGTAATCCCACACTGACTCGTGTCCGGGTTTGGGTTGGATGCGTTGAGGAGGCATGGCCCAATGATACCGCCACGCGTCGTTGAAGTCATTCCCGCACAAGCGGGAATTCATGACCGTGACTTGGACACCTTATTGCGCGGGTGTGACGTGTTTCCACGAATCAAAAGACTTTGCTCCGAAGTTCATCCTCTTCTCATTCGCATCCAGTTGGTATGGGCATAGTCTCTGTGCTAGCATGGCGCCGATGTCGCTCACATCGCTGGCAGACTCATTCACCAACTTCACCACCATCTTCCTCGGCATCTTCATCGAAGCTGCGCCGTTTTTGATGCTGGGTACGCTGACCTCCGGGCTGGTCGAGGTTTTTTTCAGTCGCGGCGACTTCAGCCGCTTTGTGCCGCGCAATCCTTTCCTCGCCGCGCTGGCGGGCACAGGGATGGGGCTAATCTTTCCGGTATGTGAGTGCGGGGTGGTGCCGCTGGCCCGGCGGCTGGTGCGCAAAGGCTTGCCGCTCTCGGCGGCGGTGTCATTTCTGCTGGCTGCGCCGGTCGTCAACTTCATCGTCATCGCCAGCACTCTGGCCGCGTTTGGCCCCGGCCCAGTGCTGTATGGCCGGATCGGCTTCAGCGTGTTGATTGCGACCGCGACGGGGATGGTGTTCGCTTTTCAGCGCCGCCCCGAGCAGTTGCTGCTGCCGCAAAGTCTGCCCGTGATGGCGGGGGCCAGCGGCTTGGTCGAAATCCCGCTTACGCCCGTGGTGCGCGCATCGCTGATTGAGCGTATGCGCCGCGTGCTCACCATCGGCGTGGATGAGTTTTTTGAGATGGGGCGCTATCTGGTGGTGGGTGGATTGCTCGCAGCGGGGATGCAGATCGTAGTGCCGCAGTCGGCGCTGCTCGGCCTGGCCGGCGGGCCGGTGATCTCGGTGCTCGCGCTGACGGCGCTGGCGGTGCTTCTCTCTATCTGCTCGACGGTGGACGCCTTCATCGCACTGGCCTTTGCCGGGACGTTCACCACCGGCTCCATTCTCTCGTTTCTTGTCTTCGGCCCGATGGTGGACATCAAGAGCACACTGATGTTTCTCGGCGTCTTCAAGCGTCGCACGGTGGCTTATCTTGTGTTGCTGCCGCTGCTCATGTCCATCTTGATGGGAGTGTTTATCAATTTGAATACAACATGGTAATACGTATTGCGTGTTGCGTATTCCGTAACGCAATACGAAATACGAAATACCCGATACGCAATCCGAACCATGACAACGACTCAACTTTATCGCTTCACCCAAACTGTTCTGATGGCCGCGCTTGGTCTGGTGATGGCTTACAAGCTGTGGACGGGCAATGTGTTTTTCTACATCAACGAGCGCTTCCTGCCGCTGATCGTCTTTGGCGCGGTCGCGGCGCTAGCGTTGGCAGTTGGGGCTGGTCTGCGCTGGCGGCGGAACGACGACGCGCATGAGCATCACGACCACACTCA
>JBQTJD010000487.1:0-2433 GCA_052387475.1 Anaerolineales bacterium
CTTTCACTGTCAGCGACTCTAATGGGATGAAACATCTTCGGCGGCTGGCCGAGGCTGGGCTGACTCACGTTCACTTGCTGCCGGTTTTCGACATCGCCAGTGTGGATGAGGACAAATCAAATTGGAAATCGGTGGATGAGGCCGCGCTTACTAAACTGACCGGCGACTCAGAGGCACAGCAAGCCGCGACCACCGCCATCGCCGGGGAAGATGGTTTCAACTGGGGCTATGATCCACACCACTACACGGCGCCCGAAGGCGCGTATTCGACCGAGCCTGACGGCTCAGTTCGAATACGGGAATTTCGCGAGATGGTACAGGCGCTCAACGCCAGCGGTCTGCGCGTGGTGATGGATGTGGTCTACAACCACACCAACGCCAGCGGCTTGGCCGAGAAGAGCGTGCTCGACAAGATCGTCCCCGGCTACTATCACCGGCTCAACGACAGAGGCAGCGTGGAGCGGAGCACGTGCTGCGAGAACACCGCCAGTGAGCATCGCATGATGGAGAAGCTGATGATCGACTCGGTGCGGACATGGGCCACGGCGTACAAGGTCGATGGCTTCCGTTTTGACCTGATGGGCCACCACATGTTGAGCAATATGGTCAACCTACGCACCGCGCTCGACGCTTTGACGGTGGCCGACGACGGCGTGGATGGCAAGGCGGTGTACGTCTACGGCGAGGGCTGGGACTTCGGTGAGGTGGCGAAAAACGCACGCGGCCTCAACGCCACGCAACTCAACATCGGCGGCAGTGGCATTGGCGTGTTCAACGACCGACTGCGCGATGCGGCCCGAGGCGGCGGCCCGTTCGACGCGCTGCCGCTGCAAGGTTTCGCGACGGGCCTTTGGACTCAGCCGAACGACTCTGAGTCTCGCCCGGCGGATGAGCAAAAGAGCAAGCTGCTGAGTTACATGAGTTGGATTCGGATCGGGCTGGCGGGCAATCTCAAAGACTATCTTTTCACTGACGGCTCAACCGGCGTCGGCATCAGTTACAACGGCGCGCAAGCGGGCTACACGCTCGATCCACAAGAGAACATCGTCTACGTTTCGGCGCACGACAACGAGACGTTATGGGATGTGGTGCAGGCCAAAGCGCCGCAGGCCGCCACAGTGCAAGACCGCATCCGTATGCACGCCCTGGCGATGGATTTGGTGATGCTGGCGCAGGGCGTGCCGTTCTTCCACGCGGGCGATGAGTTGCTGCGCTCGAAGTCGCTCGACCGCAACAGCTACAACTCCGGCGATTGGTTTAACCGGCTGGACTTCACCTATCAAACCAACAACTGGGCGGTGGGCATGCCGCCGAGGGGCGATAACGCCGACAAGTACCCGCTCATCCAGCCGCTGCTCGCCGATCCGGCGCTGAAAGTATCGCAGGCCGACATCCTAAACTCTCTCGCGCACTTTGAAACCACGCTCCAGATTCGCAAAAGCTCGGCGCTGTTCCGGTTGCGCACCGCAGAGGAAGTGAAGAAACGGCTGCTGTTCTTCAATGTGGGCGATGACGCCGTTCCTGGCCTCGTCGTGTACCGCCTCGACAACACCGGTGCGGATCGACTGGACGATCCGTTCGATCAAATCGTCGTGCTTTTCAACGGCACACCGGACACGATCACGTGGAGCGATGAGTCGTTGGCCGCCAACTTCGCACTGCATCCGGCGCTCGCGGCTTCGACCGATGCGGTGGTGAAGGGAGCGATGTTTGATGCAGCCAGCGGCGCGTTCACGGTGCCGGGCCGCACAACGGCGGTGTTCGTCGTGCAGTCATCGTCGCGGATTCAATCCGCTCCTACGACAACGGTTCCCGATGCCGTACCAACCGCCCAACCTGCGCCGGCAGAGGCCGCACCCTCCGGTGAAATGAATGTGCCGCTGCTGCTGGCCCTCTTGGCCGCTGTGCTCGGCGGGGGATGGTGGCTGGCGAGACGGATGGCAAAATCATAAGTTGGCAACAACCATGCATAAGGAGACGGCCCACCGGGCCGTCTCTACCTTTCTCCGATGAACACATCGCCGCCCGTGGCCCGTGCGCTTACCGAACTCGGCGTGCCGTATCGCGTGTTCGTGCACCCCGGACCGGTGCACTCGCTCGAACAGGCCGCGGGCGAACGCGGGCAAGCGCCCGATCAGGTGGTGCGAAGCCTGCTGTTTCGGCTGAACAGCGATGAGTATGTGATGGTATTGATCACGGGCGAACGGCAAGTGAGTTGGCCCGCGCTGCGCCGCTACCTCGGCACGAATCGGGTGACGATGGCCAAGCCGGAAGAGGTGCGCGAGGTGACGAGCTACGAAATCGGCGCGGTCGCGCCGTTTGGCCTGCCTCAGCCCGTGCGCGTGCTGGTGGATGAGTCCATGACCGCGCAGACCGAAGTCTCGATTGGCTCAGGCGTGCGGAGCGTGACGGTGATATTGAAGACCGATGACT
>JBQTJD010000488.1:0-4151 GCA_052387475.1 Anaerolineales bacterium
AATTGACGAGGACCACCTGACCACGCGACGACAAGACTACTTGACCAAAATCAGCGCAAACCTTCGGGGAGACGCACCGTCATTTGCTTCGCATCGATGTCAATATGCTGCACAACGCCGGGGGCGGCCGGGATGAGGAGTTCTTTGCCGGCAGCATCCGTCACGATATAGACATCGTTCGCGCCGGTTTCGAGGATGTTAGTGATGACGCCGAGCGGCTCGCCGGCGTCGGTGAACACACTCAAGCCAAGGATCTGATTCCAATAATACGTGCCGGGAGGGAGAGAAGGAGCTTCGGTGAGTTCAATGCGCAACACCTGGCCGCGATACTGCTCGGCGAGGTCGCGGTCGTCGCAACCGGCGAGGTGGATGAGGAGCCGGTTGCGGTTCCAGCGGGCGCCGGTCAATTGATGCGCGGCGGCCTCTTCACCGAGGTAGACCGTCTCCGCCTCGGTCAGCAACCCGGCGTACCGCGGCTCGGCCTCCACCACCAGTTCCCCACGCACCCCGTGCGGACGGAGGATGCGGCCAATGGTGAGGTATTCGGTCATCGAAAGCGACGAAGGACGAAAGACGATTGACGAAAGCAGGCACGCCCACTTTCGTCGTTCGTCCGTCGTCCTTCGTCTCGTGAAAGTTTCCCGGCTAATCGTCTTCGACCAACTCAAGCTGAGTGCGTTTGGCCTCGCGCACGCCGCAGGCCTGCACCAGGGCGCGTAGGGCGCTGATGACTTTGCCGTTCTTGCCGATGATACGGCCCATATCCGGCTGCGCCACCCGCAGTTCGAGCAGCACATCCGGCCCGGTGACGACCTCGGTGACGTGCACCTGCTCCGGGTCATCAACCAGCGATTTGGCGAGGAACTCGACCAATTCCTTCATGGGCTTGTCCAGTAACCAATAACGTATAACCGGTCATTGGTTATTGGTTATTGGTTATTCTTTCTTTACCTTCTTCGCCTTCTTGGGCTTATCGGCGCGCGGGGCGGCGGCGGCTGTAGTGCTGCGGTTGGCGTTGCGCGTCTGAGTCGCCGCCTCCGCTTCGACCGTGAGCGTCTCCACCGTCTCGCCGGCCTTAAAGCGCGCGTAGCGCTCAAGCGTGCCGGACTGCTTGAACAGTTTGGCCACGCTCTCACTGGGCTGGGCGCCGTTCTTCAGCCAGTGATAGGCGCGGGCCTCATCCACCACAATGGTGGAGGGATGTGTGCGTGGGTTATAGTGGCCCAGCTCCTCGATGAAGCGGCCATCGCGCGGGTGCTCGCGGTCGGCGGCCACGATGCGGAAGCTGGTCTGGGCCTTTGAGCCGACCCTGCGTAAACGAATGCGAACCATCTGTCTGTTATCTCCCGTTGGGGCAGCCTTGTGGCTGCCCAGTTGGGGCGACCCTTGTGGTCGCCCGGGTTGGGCGAGGACGAGCCTCGCCCTTACGCCACGGCCAGCCGTGGCTGCCTGCGTGTTGAGGGGACTTGAAGGGAGTCCATTCACACGGGCGGCCATGGGGGTCGAGGCCAGGTTTGCCTGTTTGTAGTAAGCGCTTCAGCGCTCACGGGCGGCGCTAAAGCGCCTACTACGAACTTATCGAAAGCGCGGCAAGCTGAAGCCACGTTTGTTGCCTAACTGCTTCATCAACTTCTGCATGTCTTTGAACTGCTTGAGCAGTTGGTTCACTTCATACACTTGCGCGCCGGAGCCACCGGCAATGCGGCGCTTGCGGCTGCCGTTGAGTATATCAGGTCGGCGGCGTTCGTGGGACGTCATGCTGTTGATGATGGCCTCGGTGCGCTGAAGTTGTTTCTCCAAGGCTTGCTCATCCACCTGCACGCGCGAACCGACACCGGGCAACATGCCCAGCAACTGTCCCACCGGCCCCATCTTCCGCATCTCGCGCAATTGCGTCACGAAATCTTCGAGCGTGAAGTCACCGGTGACCAGCCGCGCGGCCGCCGCCTGCGCCTTCTGCTGATCCATCGCCTCGGCCTTTTCGATGAGGCCGAGCATGTCGCCCATACCGAGGATGCGCCCGGCCACACGGCCCGGCTCGAACAACTCAATCGCCTCGGTCTTCTCACCCACGCCGAGGAACTTGATCGGCACGCCGGTGACCGCCCGCATCGAGATGGCCGCGCCGCCGCGCGCATCGCCATCCATCTTGGTGAGGATCAGCCCGCTCAGGCCCAGTTGTTTGTGAAAGGTCTCCGCGATGCGGACCGACTCCTGGCCCGTCATCGCATCGGCGACGAGCAAAATCTCGACCGGATTGGTGGCCTGCTTGACAGCCAGGATCTCGCTCATCATCATGCTGTCGAGTTGCGAGCGACCGGCCGTGTCGATGATGGTCACCGTCTTGCCCTGCCGCTCCGCCGCCTTCACCGCCTCGGCGCTCAATTCAGATGGCCGCTTCGTGCCGGTGAACACTTCCACATCCACTTGCCTGCCGAGCGTTTCGAGTTGCGTGACGGCGGCCGGGCGATAAGGGTCGGCGGCGACGAGCAGCACTCGCTCACCTTGCCCGCGCAGACGACGCGCCAGCTTGGCCGCCATCGTCGTCTTGCCCGCGCCTTGCAGGCCCACCAGCATAATCACGCGTGGTTGTGGCCCGCGCAGATTCAGTTTGCCCGGCTCGCCCAGCGTGGCGATCAATTCTTCATTGACGATCTTGATCACTTGCTGGGCCGGGTTCAACGCCTTCGACACTTCTGCGCCGATGGCGCGCGCACGCACGCGGTCGAGGAAGCTCTTGACTACACTGAAATGCACATCGGCTTCGAGCAGAGCCATGCGCACTTCGCGCAGACCGGCATCCACATCGGCTTCGGTGAGTTTGCCGCGCCGCGCGAGGTTGTCGAAAACCGTCTGCAACCGTTGAGTAAGACTGCTGAACATAGGCGCGGGATTTTATCTCGCGCGGAGAGAATGCGTCAAGGTTTGGGGTTGTGATAGCATTCGCGCATGTTTCGTCGCAGGTCATTGCTTGAACGCGCAATGGAGCGCCAGATCCGCGAACGGTTCGGCCCGCCGGAACGCAGCACCTATTCGGGTTTTCGGCGCGGCTTCAACACCGGCTTTGTCGGCGCGGCGCTCGTGGTGGGCGCGCTCATCGTGGCGTGGTTCATCCTCTTCCCGCCGCTGCCCCGCACGAACATCCTCCTGCTCGGCGTTGACCGTCGCCCCGAAGAGTCGTTCGTCAGCCGCACCGACACCATGATGCTCATGACCATCAACGCGCCGGGCAACTACGTCGGCCTGCTCTCCATCCCGCGCGACCTGTGGGTGACGCTGCCGAGCGGGGCCGAAGGCCGCATCAACACCGCGCATTTTCTGGCGGAGGCCAACTTGCCAGGCTCCGGCCCGGCGGCGGCCATGCAAACCGTGCACGCCAACTTCGGCGTGGAGGTGCACCGCTACGCGCGGCTGGACTTCAACGGCTTTGTGCGGATTGTGGATGCGGTGGGCGGGATTGAGTTGGACATCCCCCGCCCGCTGATCGACGATGCCTACCCGACGGACGACTACGGCGTACAGCGGGTGGAGTTCGAGGCCGGGAAGCAGTGGCTGACCGGAGAGCGCGCGCTGCAATATGCCCGCATCCGTCACGGCTCATCGGATTTTCAACGCGCCGAGCGGCAGGCGGCGGTGATCGAGGCCTTTATGGCGCGGCTGCTACACCCGGGCTCGTGGATTCGGTTCCCGGCGTTGATCGCCGCCGTGCGGGACTCGGTCGCCACCGACGTGACGATCAGCGACCTCATCCGTATGGCCCCCACCCTGCTGCGCGTCGGCGCGACGGGCCTCGATCAGCGTGTGATCGAGTCGAATATGACCCAGCCCTTTCAAACGGAGAGCGGGGCCTTGGTGCTGCTGCCAGTGTGGGAACGGATCAATCCGGTGTTGTTGGAGATGTTCGGGCAGTGATTCGTGATACGTGAAACGTGATGTTGGATTTTTCGGCATCTCTCACGTTTCACGTATCACGTTTGACACACAGAAGGAGCTTTGCATGACGACTCGCCTTTACCTCGTCCGGCATGGCGCGACACAACTCACGGCGGAGGATCGCTTCTCCGGGCAGGTGGGCGTTGATCTTTCGGAGGAGGGCCGCCGGCAGGTGCAACATCTCGCGGTGCGGTTGGCCGATGACAAAGTCACCGCCA
>JBQTJD010000489.1:0-2673 GCA_052387475.1 Anaerolineales bacterium
AGGCGGCACTGTGGCGCGAAGTGTGGGAGGAGTCGGGGCTGAGGGCGGAACAGTTGCAGTTGGAACGCAAACTGGCCGAGTACCCAAACGAGAAGTGGCGCACGGTGCGGCACGTCTTTCATCTCACCCCGCTCCGCGAGTTACCCGACAAGTGAATGCACCGAGTGCGTGGTCAGGGCGAAGATAACGGGATGGTGTTCGAATATCGCTGGGAGTCGCTGCCATTACAGGTTGAGTTGGCGGGCAACCAAGGCATGTTTCTCACTCAACTAACGCCCTCCACAATGTCACTCCGAGCGAAGCGGTCGTTCGCAGAACGCGGAGTCTCCAGGGCAGAAGCAGAGATTCCTCGCCGCAGAAAGCGCAGCTCGGAATGACAGAGTGAGTTGCGCGCAAACAAGTTTCGGAAATTGATTGACCGATGAAGCCTAGAACCGCAGCGTTGCTCACCGCCACCGCGATTGCGGGTGTCGCCGGCGCGCAACTGTGGAGTCGTTACACCCGTTACCGCCGCCTGGCTACGGCTCACCTGAACGCTGGCAGTCAGGTCGTGCAAACCCGTTGCGGGCCGATGGAGTACGCCATCGCAGGCGAAGGGCCGTTGCTGATGTTCGTGCACGGCGCGCTTGGCGGCTACGATCAATCGCTGACACTGGCGCGATTGATTCACGGGTTCACCATCATCGCGCCCTCTCGCCCCGGCCACTTGCGGACGCCGTTGACGACGGGCCGCTCACCGGCAGAGCAGGCCGATGCCTATGCCGCGCTGCTGGATGTGTTGGGGATACCGCGCATCGCCGTGGTCGGCGGCTCCGGAGGTGGGCCTTCAGCATTGCAGTTTGCTCTGCGACACGCCGACCGCTGTTGGGCGTTGGTGATGGTTTCAGCCGTGTGTCTGCGCCCACCGCCCTCCACGATGCGGCGCTATCACTTCTGGGCCAGGCTTGCGCCGTTCGACTTTGCGATGTGGGCGCTGGAATATCTCATGGTGGAAGCACTGTTGCAAGCCAGTGGCGTCACGCCTGAAACGCGCCGCCGGCTGGCGACCGAGCTGGAGACGATGGACATTTTGACTCAAGTGATGCAGCTCTATCCCACTCACTCGCGCGCCGCCGGGCTGCTCAACGATTTGGCCGAGGCCGAAAGAGTCTTGCCCGTCACCGGCCTCGAGAGCATCGCGCTGCCCACGCTCGTCATCCACGGAACGGTTGACTCGATTGTGCCATTCGAAAACGCCAAGCATGTCGCGAGCCGCATCCCCCGCGCGACGCTGCTGCCCATCGAAGGCGGCGGCCATCTGTGCATCGCCACGCATCGCGCCGAGGCGATCCCAGTTATGACTCATTTTCTGCATCAACACGCCCCACAGGAAACCTATGCTCATCACCGCCATTGACCACGTCCACATCACCGCACCGACTGGCAGCGAGGAAAAAGTCCGCGAGTTCTACGGCGAAGTCCTCGGTTTGACAGAAATTCCCACGCCGCCGCAACTCGAGTCGCGCGGCGGTGTGTGGTTCGACTGCGGCAACCTGCCACTACATGTAGGAGTCGAGTCCGTGCCGGGCAACGCGTATTCGAAACGGCACATCGCGTTCCGCGTGGCGCGGCTTGACGCAGTGCGCGCGGCCCTCAGCGGTCACGGCATCGCGCTTGAAGAAGACGGCGCTCCAATTGAAGGCCTGCGCCGATTTTATTGCCGCGACTCGGTTGGTAACCGGATTGAGTTTGTGGAGGTGCTGACCGAAAAAGCTGCGCCAAGCACAGGCGCGTGGTTGTCGAAACCAGAGTTGCCCGATATGTACACCGTCGCCAGCGGTGAGATTGAACGCGTGGCCGTGAGTGCGGATGGGCAATGGCTAGCCGTCGGCACTTCAGCCGAGGCTGGCAACGGCACGCCCAGCATCACCGTGTGGCGTTACGGCACACCGGGCGAGCCGGAGGTCGAAATCGAGTTGTCGTCTTCGTTGTGGGAACTGGCCTTCTCGCCCACAGGAAAAGAAATGGTGGCGCTCACCGCGGATGGCAGCCTGGAAACGTGGCGCGTCGGCGACTTTGAGAGCGAGCAATACGCCGAAGCGCCCGAAGGCTCGGCTGGGCTGGCCTACTCGCCAAGCGGGCAACTGCTGGCCGTCGGTCATGGCAACACGGTGAAGGTATATCGCCCGGGCCTCGATGAACTGCACACCATCCGCCCGGGCATCGGCGAAGTGGAAGCGCTGGCTTTCGACGCCGAAGGCACGCTCGCCATCTCAGGCGAGGCGGTGCGCGTTCAATTGTGGCAGGTGCGCCCGGTGCAACTTTCAGGCTGGGAGTTGCTTGGCCACGAGTCGCCCGTCGCGCACATGGCCTTCAATCCCAGCCAGCCACTGCTCGCCGCCATCACCGATGCGGGCGCAGTGCTGATGTGGAACGTGAATGACGGCCCCGAGTCGCCCATCACTCTGCCGGATGAAATTGCGGATGTGAACGCGCTGGCCTTCAGCCCGGATGGCGCGGTGCTGGCCTGCGCGGTTGAAGCGGGTCGCCTGTGGCTGTGGGATTGGCAGGCCGAGGCCATCGTCGCGCAGTGGGAGGCTGGCAGCGCAGTGGTCGCTCTCACCTTTTCACCCGATGGCGCGCATTTGATTGCGGGCGGCGAGGATGGCAGCGTGCGCGTGTGGGCGGTACGCT
>JBQTJD010000490.1:0-8899 GCA_052387475.1 Anaerolineales bacterium
TCGTCGTGTATCAATCCCTCACCGGCCAGCAACTCTTCCGCGCCACCACGCCGATGGGCGTGATCTTCAAGCATGTGAGCGAGGCGCCGCGCGCGTTGCGCGAGTTGCGCCCCGACCTGCCGGCCGAGGTGGAGGCGGTGGTGCTCAAGGCGCTGGCCAAGGATCCGAATCAACGCTACGCCAATGCCGGCGAGTTTGCGCGTGCGCTGTCGAGCGCGGCGGCGACCGCATCAATGGAAGCTCCAGCGGCGGGCACGGTGCTCAACACACAACCGGAGACCGAACCGCATGAGGCGGCGAGCCCTGGTCTGGGTTGGCTGCCCACGGAACCGGTTTCCAGCGGGGCAACGGGTTCCGCCGGGACGCCGCTCACCGCAGCAGGAACCGGCTCCCCGGTCAGCAGCGGTGGATCGTTCACCCTTCCGCCGACCTCCACACCCACCCCCGCTGCGCCGGCCAAACGCCCCCCGTGGTTGTGGATTGGGCTGGGCGCGGCGGCGGTGTTACTGGTGAGCTGCGGCCTGTGCGCGGCGCTGTTTGGCAATACGATCATGTCGGCCATCAACGCCACGCCAGCGGCCAATGCCACGCTCTTCAGCGATGATTTCTCAAGCGACACGGGCATGTGGGATACGGTGGACATCGTCGAGGGTGATGGCGTGTCACTGGACTATCAGTCGGGCGAATACGTCAACCGCATTGAGAAGACCAACTGGTACCTGCCCGGACTCATCGAGCAGGAATTTAATGACAGCCGCCTCGAAGTGACGGCCCGCGTCACCGGCGCGAACGATGTCAGCTTTGGCCTGGTGTGCCACTATCAAGATGACGAGAACTACTACTACGCCGGCATCGGCGCGGATGGTTATTACGCCATCATCCGCACCGAAGCCAACGAAGATTATTACCTGACGGATGCCACGAATAATCAGTGGATCACGTCCGACCTGATTGTGATTGATCAGCCGAGTTACAGTGTGGCGCTCGAGTGCGCGAACGGTGAACTCAAGTTGTCGGCGGATGGGGTGCTGCTGGCCTCGGTGCAGGACGAGACCTTTACCAGCGGCATGGTCGGCGTGTTTGCGCGCACGTTTGACAACCAGCCGGGCGAAGTGCGCTTCGACAATTTTAGCGCCACCCGCCCTTGAAGGGCGGCGACCGCATTTTGACGCGCCGCCGCAAGCCGGGTATCCTGTACGCACTCGCATCCACACCCTCAAGGAGATTTGCGTCTATGGCAACGCGATGGGAATACTGCATCCTTACCCGCCTCAGCAACGGGCCGGACACCAAGTGGCACGTTAACCGTGTCTTCAATTACACCGAACCGCTCATGCCGGAGGAAGTGACGGGCGAGCCGGCTCGCAGTTACAATGAGGAGTTTGACCGGCTGCATGCCGCGCTCACCTATCCCATTCTGCCGGCGGTCCTCAACCATTTGGGCGCTGATGGTTGGGAGTTGCTCGATGACATGAATACCGGCCTCACCGGCGGTGAGGGCCTGGTTTTCAAGCGCGAGGTCACAGCCCGGCCCATCCCGCTGCGTAAGGCGGTGATGGCCAAAGCCCCAGTGCGCAAGAAGCCCGCCCGCCGTCGATAAGCTCTCTTCACCGGAGCCGCCGTGGTCAGGACGTGATACGCGGCGGCTCTTTTCTTTTTCTAATGGTAGGCACGATTCTTTTCGGGTGGGCGCAGACTCGGTATGATCAGTAGCATGAAGTTGCATCGGAACCTGACAGCCGACCGGATGGAATGGCTGGTCTTCAATCTGCGCTGGTTGATCATTGCGGCGGTGGCGGCGTTCATGTTCATTGGGCCGCGCGTTGGCTCGGTCACCAACACCGATCTCGGCCTGCTGGTGGCGCTGGTGCTGTTTAACATCGTGCTGACATTTTTGGAGTTCTTCGGCTACTGGCGGCCGGCGCTGCCGTGGATTTCGCTCGCCGTCGATGGCGGTCTCGGTCTGGCGTTATTCACGGCCACCGATGCCGGGCTTGGCTCGTTGCTGTGGATTGGCCTGTTGCCCAGCCTGACCGCCGCGTTGCGCCACCGGTGGACGTCCGCGCTGTTAGTGGCGGTGTTGTTTCTGATTGGCCAGACCGTCGTCATCCTGCTGTACGGTGGCAGCGACCCGGTGCAACTGTCACGCATTGGCTCCGCCGCCGTCGTGCTGCTTCCAGCCACCCTCATCGCCGCGCTGGTCAGTCAGCAGTTGCGCCGCCTGCTCGATACAATTTATCGTCGTGAACAACAACAGGGTGCCCGGCAGGCGCAGAGCCTGCGCAAACACGCGCAGGCCATTTATGACATGGCCTCCATGGTGTCGGCCACGCTCGACTACGAAAAGGTGCTCGATGCCGCCCTCAACTTTGGCGCGCTCGGGGCGGAGGGCCTGCCGGCGGCTTCGAGTGAGATGGTGGGCATCGTACTTTTGTTCGAGGATGAAAAGCTACGGGTGGGCGCGGCCTGGCGCGTGCCGCAGGCCGATAATCGCACCATTTGCGATGGGCAGGCCGGTGTGCTGGCCCAGGTGGTTCGCACCGGCGACCCGGTTATCATCAGCGACCCCGACCGCGATCAAGAGTTGCAGCAGTTTGTCGGCTTGCGTGGCTGCCGCTCGTTGATGGCCCTGCCCTTGCGCGTCGGCCTATCCACGTACGGCGTGGTGCTTTACGGCCATCCGGAAGCCGACTTTTTCGACGATGACCAGCGCGCCTTTTTCAATGCCATGATCAATCAGGCCATCATCGCCTTGCAAAACGCGCAGCTCTATCAAAGTTTGCGGCAGGAAAAAGAACGGCTGGTTTCGGTGCAAGAGGAAGCCAACAAAAAGCTGGCGCGTGATCTGCACGATGGGCCGACGCAGGCTGTGGCCGCCTTGGCGATGCGGGCCAACTTCGCCCGCCGCCTGTTGGAACGGGATGCCAAAGCAACCGGTGAAGAACTTTTCAAGATGGAAGACCTAGCTCGCAAGACCACCCAAGAAATCCGCCACATGCTCTTCACCCTGCGCCCGCTGGTGCTGGAAAGTCAGGGCCTGGCGGCCGCCCTCAAGCAACTCGCAGAAAAGATGCGCGATACGCATGGGCAGAATGTGCTGGTCGAAGCCGACAACGCCATCGAAGATAAGTTTGAGAAGAATCAGCAGGGCGTGTTATTCTATATCGCAGAGGAAGCTGTCAATAACGCTCGCAAGCACGCGCAGGCGGAACATATCTGGGTGCGGTTGAAGATGAGCCGCGATACACTTACGTTAGACATTCAGGATGACGGCGTCGGATTCAATGTTGGCGCGGTAGACGCCGATTATGACCGGCGCGGCAGTCTGGGGATGGTCAATATGCGTGAGCGGGCGGAAATGCTCAACGGCACTGTCCGGATCGACTCGGCCGAGGGTCGAGGCACGCGTATTTCGGTGCTCGTGCCGCTGACGGGCGAACAAGAGGCGAAGGATTGAGGCGTATGGCTGCTCGTTCCAAATCCAAACGCACACGAAAACTAAAGTACGACTGGGATGGGGGAAAGGTCAGAGCGTTGCGCTCCCACATGGGCCTCACGCAAACCGAGTTCGCCGAGGAATTGGGTACACTTCAGCAAACGGTGAGCGAATGGGAATGCGGCTATCACACCCCTAAAGGCACCTCCGTGACGTTGCTTAGGATCGTGGCAGAAAAAGCCGGCTTTGTGTATGGGAGTGAACAAAAAAGCGAAACTGCCTCTTGACTCCGTGACATGATTTCATGTAGAGTATTCGCGTGGGCGCTGGCCCACAAAAATATCGGCCAACTACATGAAATGATGTTGAAGGAGGCGAAACATGGGCACTTATGGACTGGACGGCGTCATCAAAGCGTGGCGGCTTGATAAGCTGACAAGTGAGCAAGCTATCGGTCAAATCCTGTTGCTTTTGAAGGAGTTTGAAGACCGACTGACTTTGGTTGAAAGCAAGGTCTGGAAGAAACCAGCCGCCTCCGAAGGCACACCTAAATCATCGGAGGACTCAGCATAATCTCATTCATTCTATTGTCGCTCTGACTCAACGACGCTAAAATGGTGGCACTCCAAAATAGTTGAAGGATAGATGTATGGCGAAAGAAACTGTGATCATCATTGGCTCAGGCCCGGCGGGGCTTACCGCTGCACTTTACGCGGCCCGCGCTAATCTCAATCCACTTGTCATCGCCGGCAACCAGTTGGGCGGGCAGATTGCGATCACGAGTGATGTCGAAAACTTTCCGGGCTTCGATAACATTCTCGGGCCGGATTTGACGGAGAAGATGAAGGCTCAGGCCGAGAAGTTTGGCGCGCGAATTGATTATGATGAAGTGACCGAGGTAGATTTTGCTCATGGCCGGCCCTTCAAAGTCAAGACCTATAGCGCTGAATACGAAGCGGAAGCCGTCATCGTGACAACCGGGGCCTCGGCCAAACGATTGGGCGTCCCCGGCGAGGAAGAATACATCGGCAAGGGCGTGAGCTATTGCGCCACCTGTGATGGCTTCTTCTTCAAGAACAAAGACGTGATTGTGGTGGGCGGCGGCGACTCGGCGCTGCAGGAGGGATTATTTCTGACCAAGTACGCCAATCGTGTCCGCATTGTCCATCGGCGCGATGAGTTACGCGCGGGCGAGGCGCTCAAGACGCGCGCCTTTGCCAACGACAAGATTCAGTTCGTATATAACACAGTGCTCGACGAAATTACAGGCAATGGCAAAGTGCAAAACGTCAAGGCGCGCAGCATGACCTCGGGCAATACCGAGAACTGGACCACTGACGGCGTGTTTGTCTTCATCGGTCATTTCCCCAACAGTCAGATGTTCAAGGGCCAGTTGACCATGGATGAGCAGAACTTCCTCATTGTAGACAAGTACATGCAGACCTCCGTGCCCGGTGTCTTCGCGGCGGGTGAAATCATGGACCCGATTTACAAGCAGGCCATTTCTTCGGCCGGCCAGGGTTGTATGGCGGCGATTTCAGCCGAACGATATCTGGAGGAGCTGCACGATGCGAAGTAGGTCAGATCACAAAAACGCCGCTCAGAGGGAGCCGCTCACAACGAGCCGCGCCTTTTATTGATGGCCGAAGAGTTGTCGCAGAAACGGTAGTGCCGCTTGCGCGGCTCGGGCGCGGTGGCTGATTTTGTTCTTTACTTCTGAGGGCAACTCAGCCATCGTGCCACCGTATTCGGGCAAATAGAAGATCGGGTCGTAACCAAAACCATTACTCCCCCGTTCCTCGAAGATGATTTCTCCCGGACAAACCCCCTCGAAGTAATTCACTACCCCATCGAGTTGAGCAACTGCGATGACACAGCGAAAGCGGGCCGTGCGCGGCGATGCTACGTTGTGCAGATCGCGCATGAGTTTCGCGCGCCGGTCGGCGTCGGTTGCGCCGTAGCCCGCGTAACGGGCCGAATACACTCCGGGCGCGCCGCCCAGCACATCCACCTCCAGCCCAGAGTCGTCCGCTAGCGTGACCATCCCCGACGCGCGGACAAAGGCCTCCGCTTTGAGTTGCGCATTCGCCGCATAGGTCATGCCAGTTTCGTCAACGTCCAAAGAAAGCGCAAGGTCCGCCGGGGCGACGAGTTGGATTGGCAGCGAGGCAAAGATAGGTTTCAACTCGCGTAATTTGCCCGAATTATTGGTGGCTAACAAGAGTGGCTGCATTTCGAAATCCTTAGAAAGTATAGCTCTTCTCACCGCGCAGTTCGATAAATATTTTAGATTTGCTATCCGCAAAAGTTTTGATGCCTGTATATACGTATTAAATTAGGGTAAGCACTATATATGGCGAAAACATGCGTTCGCCTATCCGCAAATTTTTATATCTTAAGAGATTGAGGGTTGACTTGACACATCTAATTATGCTATTGTTTTTTCGGTTTTCTCGAATTCCTCGGCAAATTTAGGGATTTTCCTCTGACCAAGACGCATTCCCCACTCCGGCTCAATGTCGGGTTTCTGCTGAAGGAAAGGCTGGGCTATAGCCGCGACCTGGCGGTAGATGAGCCGGTGCTCGCCATCGCCGACGACCTGACCGTCAACGCGCTGCGCGGCTCTATCTCCCTCACCCGCACACCACAGGGCTTGTTTGCTCAGGGCTGGCTGAAGGGCAACATTCCGCTGGAATGCGTGCGCTGCTTAATACCGGTACAGCAATCGGTGACGAGCAAGTTCAGCGAGCTTTATCACTTCCCACCCGAAAAAGCGCCCGCCGACGGGCTTGTCATCCCAGAGGACATGAACCTCGATTTTTCTCCCGTGGTGCGTGAGGACATGCTGCTCTCGGTGCCGATACATGTGCTGTGCCGACCGGATTGCAAAGGTCTATGCCCGACCTGCGGCCAGAACTGGAATGACGGCACGTGTGAGCACATGAACACCGAACCGCCCGTTGACCCGCGTTTTGCCGCTTTGCGCCGTTTGCTCGATGACGAAGAATAGTCACCCAGCTTTCACTCGGAGACCACCCATGAAATACACTCACAACGACGGTCAAGATGCAGAACGCCTCACCCTGTTGATGGACCGGGCCAGCGCGCAAGGCTATCTCCTGACTGACGACATCATCGAGGCCTTTCCGCACGCCGAGGCGGCCAGGGAGCACCTCGAAGAGCTGTTTGCCTTTTTGCACGGCTGTGACATTGAAGTGTATGACGACCGCAAGCAAGTGCCGGCGCAGTTGCACATACGCGCCGCGCATCGCCGCCATTTGCAAGACGATGATTTCGACCTCAGCACCATCTCAACCGATGATACCGTCGGCCTGTATCTCAAAGAGATGGCGCGGGTACCGCTGCTGACCAACGAGC
Source organism: Anaerolineales bacterium (assembly GCA_052387475.1). GTDB lineage: Bacteria > Chloroflexota > Anaerolineae > Anaerolineales > UBA6663 > JANWXR01. The sequence continues at coordinate 6,815 of JBQTJD010000490.1, forward strand.
AGGAAGTGGATTTGGCCAAACGGCTGGAGCGCGGCGAGAAGGCGGAGAAGGTGCTGGAGAAAATGAAGACTGCGGCCAGCTTCCGCCGCCGCGCCGAATTGCAAGGCCACGTCGAGGATGCGCGCGCCGCCCGCGAGCACATTATCAAAGCCAACACGCGCCTCGTCGTTTCAATTGCGAAGAAATACATGGGCCGCAGTGTGCCGTTCCTCGATTTGATTCAAGAAGGCAACCTCGGGCTGATGAAGGCGGTGGAGAAGTTCGATTATCGGCGCGGCTTCCGCTTCTCGACGTATGCCACCTGGTGGATCCGCCAGACCATCACCCGCGCCATCGCCGACCAGAGCCGCACCATCCGTGTGCCGGTGCACATGAGCGACCGCATCCGCCGGCTGTATAAAGCGGCGCGCGAACTCGAGCAACAGTTGGGCCGCAAACCGACGCCCGAAGAAATCGCCGAGGAGTTGAAGCTCGACTCGCGCAAGGTGCAATGGATGCTCAAGGTGAGCTGGCGCCCACTCTCACTCGAGCGCCCGGTGGGCGAGGACGACGACGCCGAGTTCGGCAACTTCGTCGAAGATGAGACGACGCCAACCCCTACGCAAAGCGCGCACGCCAACTTGCTGCGCGAGCAACTCGAGGCAGTGCTGAGCACGCTGACCCCGCGCGAGAGCCGCATCCTGCGGTTGCGCTTCGGTTTGCAGAATGGGCGCGCATATACGCTGGAAGAGGTCGGGCAGAAGTTTGGATTGACGCGCGAACGCATCCGGCAGATCGAAGGCAAAGCCCTGCGCCGCCTGCGCCACCCGCGCCGCGCACGGCAACTGCGCGATTACCTTTCGTGACCGCAGCTCGGCCCGATGGGAACTCGAGGAACTGAGGGAACTCCCCTCAGGTCCTTTTTTTCCCTCAGTTCCCGGTTTACAATTGGGCCGTGCCCGTTTCCACGGTCTGCCCAATTTGTCACAACCCAATAGACCCCGCCGTGCGGCAACTGCTGCACCAGCCGGAGCCGCATGTCGTCCTCGAATTGCAGGCGCATCATCCCGAATGGTCACCAGACGACGGCGCGTGCCCGGAGTGCGTGTTCCGCGCGGTGCAGCGGACGCATGACGCGGAGAGCGTACAATCGCTGCAAGCCGAACTGCACCTCCCCTTCCCCGCTTACGCGCCCGACAACACGCGCTTGCTCCCCACCCCGGCGCGTGTGGCCGTCAATCCCAAATACACCGGCAAAGGAATCATGATTGCGTTTCTCGACTCGGGCTTCTATCCGCATCCCGATCTCACCAAGCCGGCCAACCGCATCGTGGCGTATTGCGACGCGACGGCGAACGAGCCGGAGGAACGGCACTCGACCGGGAAAGTGACGGTGATGAGTTGGCACGGGCTGATGACGACATGCGTGGGCGTGGGCAACGGCTTTATGAGCGCAGGGCGCTATCGCGGCATCGCGTACCGCGCGAACGTAGTGCTGGTGAAGACCGGCAATCGCCGCAACCCACGCCATATCTCTGAGCGCGACATCGGGCGCGCGCTGCGCTGGGTCATCGCCAATCGCGAGCGCTTCAACATCCGCATCGTCAACATCTCGCTCGGCGGGGATTATGAGAGCACGGGTAAGCTGACCGACCTCGACGCGAAAGTGGAGCAGGCGGTGGCGGCGGGGGTGACGGTGATCTGTGCAGCAGGAAATTCTGGTGAGCGCGGAATCATCCCGCCGGCCTCGGCGCCTTCGGCGATCACGGTCGGCGGAGTGGACGACGGCAACTCGCTCAACCGCGCGCGGCACAAGCTGTATTGGAGCAGTTACGGCGCGGGCGCGCATGGCGCGCGCAAGCCGGAGGTGATTGCGCCCGCGCTCTGGCTATCCGCGCCGATGCTGCCGAAGACCAGCACGCACAACGAGGCGCAATATCTGTGGAAGCTCGAAGCGCTGAGCGACCGGCAACTCGAAAAAGAGTTGAACACTACGTACGCGCAAAAACGCTTCTCGAAGAAGACGCTCGGCTTGTCGCTCGATGAAATCCGCGCCGCCATTCGCGAGCGCATCGTCGAGCACAAGTTCATCCACCCGCATTATCA
>JBQTJD010000491.1:0-2162 GCA_052387475.1 Anaerolineales bacterium
AAAACGACGCCGCTTCCACCCAGAACCAGGCGCTCAACGCCCTCGTGTTCCTATACCGGCAAGTGTTGCATCAAGATCTGGATGGCCGCATTGAGCCGGTACGCGCCAAGCGGCCCGAACGCCTGCCGGTGGTTCTCACCCGCGACGAAACACACCGCTTGCTCGATCAATTGTCTGGCGACTATCACCTCTCGGCCCAACTCCTCTACGGTAGTGGCCTGCGCCTGCTCGAATGCCTGCGCCTGCGCATCAAAGACATTGACTTCGAGCAGCGCGCCATCGTCGTGCGCGACGGCAAAGGCATGAAAGACCGCGTGACCATGCTCCCCGACTCGCTCGTCGCCCCGTTGCGCACCCATTTGCTGCGTGTCAAACAACTCCACGCCGAGGACTTGACGCGCGGCGGCGGCGCCGTCTACCTGCCCTTTGCGCTCGAACGCAAGTATCCCAACGCCAACCGCGAATGGGCCTGGCAGTTCGTTTTCCCGGCTGACCGTCCGTCGTCAGACCCGCGCAGTGGGGCCGTACGTCGTCATCACCTCCACGAAACCAGTTTGCAAAAGGCCGTCCGTGAAGCCGCGCAGCGCGCCGGTTTCGCCAAGCCGGTCACCTGTCACACGCTGCGCCACTCCTTCGCTACGCATCTGCTTGAAGCCGGGTATGACATCCGCACAGTGCAGGAGTTGCTCGGACACAAGGATGTCAAGACGACGATGATCTACACGCATGTCCTCAACCGAGGCGGCCTCGCCGTGCGTAGCCCGCTCGATTGAGAGCGGCCCGCTCGACGGCTGATCGGCTGATCGCTCGTTCACTCATCCTTCCCTTTGCGCCGCGCACCAGCGCCACGCACCAGCGTCGCGCGCTTCACCGAGTCCCAGCCGTATTTCTCGCGGATGGCATCCACCGCCTTCGCCACTTTCGCCGCGCGATCCTGCTTCGGCTCGGCGAACAACTCCATCTGCCGCGCCGACTCCATCAGCCCGCTGACGCCGACGCCGATCAGGCGCACGCGTTTGCCCGGCCCCCATGCTTTGTTGAACAGCGCCCACGCCGCCGCGAAGATTTCGTTGTCGAGGTCGGTGGGCTGCGCGAGCGTGGTCTGCCGCGTGATCGTTTCAAAGGGCGGCCAGCGCACCTTGATCTTCACCGTGCGCGCGGCCAGCCTATCGCGCCGAAGATTGGCGGCGACCTCTTCGGAGAATTGGAGGATCTTCTTGCGCAGGGTTTCGGCATCGGTCACGTCGCGGGCGAAGGTGGTCTCACTCGAAATGGATTTGGCCTCGTAATCGTTCGTTACCGGGCGGTCGTCGAGGCCTTTGGCATGGCGGGCCAGTGCGCGGCCCCACTCGCCAAATCGGCGCGTGAGGTCATCCTCCGGCCAAGCGGCGAGGTCGCCGATCACCTTCATCCCCAGCGCTTCGAGGTTGGCCCGCATCTTCGGGCCGACGCCCCATAACTCCGCGAGCGGCAGCGGCGCAAGGAAGGCCGCAGACTCGCCGGGCGGCACGACGATCAGCCCGCGCGGCTTCCCGACGTTGGTCGCAATTTTTGCGACCAACTTATTCGTCGCCACGCCGAACGAAGACGGCAGACCGAATTCGTCTTGAATCTGTTGCTGCAATCGCGCCGCGATGACGCCGCCCGGCTGCCGGTCGCCGGTCAAATCCACAAACGCCTCGTCAATTGAAATCTGCTCGACGAGGGGACTGACCTCCGTGAGCAGGCGCATCACCTTGCGCGAGTAGTCGCTGTAGAGCGTGCGATTTCCGGGCAGCAGCGTGAGATGCGGGCACAGCCGCAGCGCCTGCGCGGTGGGCATGGCCGAGCGCACGCCGAACTTGCGCGCTTCGTACGAGGCAGTGGAGAGCACGCCGCGCTCATCGGCCCGGCCACCAACCGCAAAGGCCGTGCCCTTCAGCGCAGGGTTAAGCAACTCCTCCACCGAGCAGAAGAACGCATCCAAATCCAAATGCATCACCGTTCGCGGCATGGCATGAATTATCAACCGGTGTTATCCTCAGCGCAATCTCGGAAATACTGAAAAACAAATCTCGCGCCCAGACGCAAATGCGCAAAGAATTATCTGGCGGGATTTCGTGATGGCGCGAAAAATTAGTAGGAGGGGGTATGGGTATAGGAATTGGCAAAATAGGGGGTTT
>JBQTJD010000492.1:0-2388 GCA_052387475.1 Anaerolineales bacterium
CGATCATGTCTGGACGATGGACGAGCTACTCAGCTTTCGTGTGCCGCCCAATTACCTTTGCTAAGCGCTTTTTAGCTTTGTACCCGTTACAGGGACACTACCGACGGCCGCGCTTCGAATGACATCCAGTTTCCCGGCAAGCTGGAACAATTCCTTGCCAGTGGCGGCGTCCCACACCCGTACCCTCTTTATCCAGGCCACCTGTGACCAGGCGCGTCCCATCTAGGCTGTAGGCCACGCTAAAGACTGCCTTGGTGTGACCGGACAGCGTGACCAATTCCCGGTCGGGATTGGCATCCCACACTTTCGCCGTCCCATCCGCGCTCGCCGTGGCGATCCGTGCCCCATCCGGGCTGAAGGCGACGCCAAAAAGCGTCCCGGTGTGGCCCAATAGAGTGAACAGCTCTTGGCCTGTCGCGGCGTCCCACACCTGGGCCGTCTCGTCTTTGCCGCCTGTAGCCAGGCGTTTCCCGTCAGGACTGAAAGCAACGCCAAAGCGCAACTCTGTTCGGATGAGCAACACCTGTTGTCCGGTCACCGCATCCCATATCCGCGCTGTTCCATCATCACTGACCGTAACGAGGCGTGTCCCGTCCGGGCTGAAGGCGACGCCGTTGACCCGTTGAGTGTGCCCAGAGATGGTGAGCAACAGTTTGCCGGTGGCCGCATCCCACACTTGGGTGATGTTATCATTGTACGCGGTGGCTAGGTACGCGGTGGCCAGGCGCGCCCCATCCGGGCTGAAGGCGACGTCACTGATTATCGTCGAGCTCGACGGAGCAATTAGATTAATCAGCGTCTTGCCGGTTGCGGCATCCCACACCTCGCCTCCGTCACCGCCCACCGCTATTCGCTGTCCATCCGGGCTAAAGGCGATTGCAAGCACGCCTCCTCCATAATAGGGGGCCGCCAGCAATTCTTTACCTGAAACAACATCCCACACTTTCACCACGCTATAGTCACCAGCCGTGGCGAGGCGCGTCCCATCCGGACTGAAGGCGATCGCTTCGGAAGCTATCACATCATTACCTGGGCCGAGACCGGGCAAGGTGAGCAAGTCACGGCTCTGATTTGCGGGCGCGTCGAGTGACACATCCCATACTTTTGCAAACCCATACGCGTCAATCGTGGCCAGGCGTGTCCCGTCCGGGCTGAAAACTGCACCCGTGACCCCAATCCCACTGGCGCTGGAGGCCGGTAAGCTGAGCTGTAAGTGTGAGGCCTGAACCGCCGCGTGAAGGGCCTCTTCGGCTTCTAATAGCACGGTCTTGTCCACCGAGTAGGTTGTGTCTACGGCCTGCAACGCCAGCAACAGGCTGATCTCCGGGTCTGTTGTCAGGCTGTTAATCGCCGACGCCGCCAACTCGCGCGAGGTGGCGAGGCGCTTCTCAGCCTCGGCGCGGGCCGCATTCTGATTCGATTGCAGGCCAAACAGTCCGGCCAGCACAGCCAAAACGAAAACGATAGCACCGGCGCCTGCAATGGCACGGTTGCGAGTGCGCACGCGGGCCACATAGCGCACTTGCTCCTCGGCGCGTTGTCTTTCACTTTCAGCGCGCGCCCGTTCGGTCTCGACCAGTTTTTGCGCCGCCACCAATTCGCGCTGTTGCCGTTCGCGTTCTTCAGCCCCGCGTCGCCCGCGCTCGGCAAGGCTCGCCTCGAGATAGGCAAGCTCGTCGTGCGTGAGCACGATAGTGTCGAACATGGCCAGGTTCTCAAATTGCGCCAGGCGCGCACCCGTTAGCAGGAAACCCGGATCACGATTGGCATTCCGCCATTCGGCGGCGGCATGGGTCAATTGACGTTGCAGGCGAATGCCGGTGCGGTTGCTGGCCAACCACTCGCTCAGGCGCGGCCACTCGCGCAGCAACGCTTCGTGCGCGACTTCTACCGCCGTATCGCTGGTCGTGATCAGCCGCGCGTCGGCCAGGCAGGTTAAGACCTCCCGGACAACGCTCGCTTCTTCGGCTGTTGGGATCAGTTCGTCGAAGACGACGCGATGGCGCGTCCAAATCACCTCTTCGTCGTCGCCCAGCGCGGCCAGACGCAAAAAGATGTTGCGGGCAACGGCTTGTTGGCGAACGTCGAGTTGATCTCGAAATACCGTCTCGGCGGTCTCCGCAATTGCCCCGCGCACCCCGCCGGAGGCGAGGTAACCGCTCAACGTGAGAGTCCGCCCGCGCCGCCGCTTCCAGGTTTCAAGCAAGGCGTGGGCGAGCAGGGGCAAGGCCCCCGGCTCGGGCGGGCGCGACCCGTCCGCGCCTACGTCTCTTAGCAGCAACTCCACCAGCCCCAGCTCAACCTCCCAACTGCCACGCCGAGCAGGCTCTTCAATCGCACATCGGAGTTCCTCGGCGCTCATCGTGCCGATGTAGTCCTGATGCTGGG
>JBQTJD010000493.1:0-2298 GCA_052387475.1 Anaerolineales bacterium
GGCGAAGGCTTGAATGAGACGGACGAAATTTTTGCGCGGCTGGAGGGTGCTGATCGCGAAAATGAACGGTTCTGCCCCGAGTTTGTATTTTGCGCGCACGATGGCCAGCCGCGCCGGGTCGGTAACCGGGCGAAAGGCCGCTTCCACCCCGGAGTACAGCACCGTCACTTTCTCAGCGGGCGTTTGATACAGATCAATTAAATCGTCTTTCGTCGCTTGCGAGTCAGCGAGGATGTGATCGGCGCGCGCGACCGAGCGTGGCACGACAGTGTTGAGGTAGCGGCGCAGCGTTGGGGCCGCCGAGGCGGGGTCGCGCACGAACGAGAGATCGTGAACGGTGAGTAGGGTGCGCGTGCCACCAAAAACGGGGGGCAGGGTGAAATCGGGCGAGTGAAAGAGGTCGAGCGGGCCGGTGATGAGTTGCACAGGGATTGGCAGTCGCGCGCGGTGCCACACGCGGGCCAGCCAGATGTCGTGAAATGGCAGTGCGGTGATGTGGAAATTTGGGGCCAGCGGCGGCAGCGCGTGTGGGCGCGTTTGCGAAGCGAAGAAAAGTTGATATTGGTGGTGGGTGTCGGCGGCGCTCAGGGCGCGCAACAGTTCGCGTGTGTAACGGCCGATGCCCGCGCCCTGCGAAACGGCCGCTGTAATGTCAAGCCCGATTCGCATTCGGGACGTCGGCGGCAGGGGGCGCTTTCGGCCCGAGCGCGCGACGGACGTGATCGATGAGGGTCTTGGAGTTGATGGGTTTGGTCAGGAAGGCATCCGCCCCTGCCGACTGGCTTTCCATGCGCGTCTTCTGGTCAGCTTTGGCGGTCAGGATGACCACGGGCAGGTTCTTGATAATCTCGCTCGAACGCACTTTCCGCAAAATCGTGAAGCCATTGATATCCGGCATCATCAGGTCGAGCAAAATCAAGTCCGGGGTGCGGCCCTCGAGCCACTCCAATGCTTCCTGGCCCGACAGGACCGAATGCGCCTCGAAGCCGGCGTGCGACAACATCATGCGCATGATGTTGGCCAGATCGGGGTCGTCGTCTACGATGAGGATGATGGGTTTAGTGTCGGCCGACATCACGATAAGTCCAGTAGCGATTGACGAAGAAGTTCCAGAAGAGCAGCACGCCGACGCGCGTCATCAGCGCCAGGTTGCCAGCTACATTGAATTGTAAACCGGCCAGGGCCGTCGCGCCAACGACGTCGCGCCACAATCCTAACGCCAGGCTAAACACTGGCACACCGATCACCAGGCCGAGCACGCTGACGATGCCGAACTTGGTCAGTTTCTTGGCCTGGTTGGCTTCTTTGGCTTCCGGGTAGATCCACACATAGTTCCAGGCGAAGTTGCTGAGCACGGCCAGGCAAAACGAGATGGATTGCTCGACCACCTCAGGGTGTTGAATGAGATAGTCTGCAATGAGAGGCGCGTTGGACGGGATCAGGTTGGCCGCGACCCATGGCCCTGCGCTGAGCGCGTGCAAAAGATTGAAACTGCCAAAATCGACCGCAAAGCCAAACGCCCCAACGATGAGAAACTTGATAAAACGTTTACGCTCTTTTGGCTGGCTGCGCGCTAGCGTCAAAATCTGGGTCAACGGGATTTTCTCCGGGAATGATGATAGCATGAAGCACTCCTAACCACGCGCCAAGCAATAAATCGGTGTTGTTGACGTGCAGGTTGTCCACGATGTGATGTGTGAGCAAGTGCGCCCATACGCCCAGCAAGCCCACCGCCAGCCCGCGCCGCACTGCGGCGTTAGAGAACCGCGGAGCGGTTCTCCAGCGAAAGCGTTGCTTTCGCCCGCGTCGCCACCCCTCCGTCCGGCGGAGGGTATAAAGCGTAAGGATAACGACGAAGACCCACAATCCCACATAGGCGGCTAGTCCTATCAGCCCGGTCTCGGCCCACGTATGCAGATAAATATTGTGCGCGTGCCCCAGCGCATTGGGCCAATTGATCAGCCGATACTGTTCATACGCGCCCGTGTAATTGCCAAGCCCAACGCCCCACCACGGGTTAGCTTCGATCATATTTAGCGCCGCCTGCCAGTGGGCCAGCCGTTCCACCAATGCAAAGTTGGCGTCGTTGATGTTGATCCCGCGGACATCCGAGATGTTGGCGAAGTCGGCGACGTTGGCAATGCGGGTGGTCACGCCGGCCGGAAGGATACCAGGTGCGGCGAGGGAACCGGCCACCCCGAGGACGCCGCTCACCAATCCCACACCCATCCACAATCGTCGCGGGAGAAATATCGCTATCACAATGATGGCCGCGCCCACGCCCAGCCACGCGCCACG
>JBQTJD010000494.1:0-1955 GCA_052387475.1 Anaerolineales bacterium
AGAAGCCGTGCGCGCGCAGCAACATCGCTAGCTCTCAGCCCTGCGCCGATTGCTGGAGGGGCCATGAACGATTCAGACTTTGAACTCGCGCTCGATCAGTCGCTTCACCAGATGGCTGATGGGTTGAGTGTGGAGGAATGTTTGGCGCGCTTCCCGCAGTACGCGGATGAACTGCACCCGCTACTGGAGGCCGCCGGCCACGCCGCAACCGGATTGCGCGCGGGCGAGCCGCTGCCCCCGCCCAATCTCGCCCGTGGCCGCGCTCGCGTATTGCAGGCGGCGCGCGCACCGCAAACACGACCCGGCGTCCTCATCCTGCGCTGGGCGGCGGCGTTCGCTTTTGTGATGGTGCTTGTCTTTGGTGTCGCTTCGGCGTCAGCGCAATCCATCCCCGGCGATGTGCTCTATCCTGTGAAGCGCGCCATCGAGGCGGCACAACTCGCATTGACCGGAAACCTAAACGCGCGGCTGCGACTCGAAGCCGAGCACAATGCGCGGCGGCAGAGCGAAGTCCGTGAGCTGATTCGATTGAAACGTGAAGCGATTGTAGAGTTTGAAGGGCCGGTAGAGTCCGCGACCGGGGATGAGCTTGTTGTGGCGGGAGTGAGAATTCGCGGTGCAAACGCGGTGACGGTTGGTGATCGCGTGCGGGTCAACGTGCGCACCACGGCTGAGGGCAGTGTCGTGCTTGAGGCGCTTACGCCAATTGTGGTTGTGTCGCCCGCTGACCGGTCTACGCCGACGTTCACCGCGACACAGCCACCGTCCCACACACCGACCGATGCGGCAACCGCAACACGCAGTCGCCCGAGCAAAACGGCCAGCCCGGCGCCATCAGTCACGCCCATGCACACGGCTGCGCATACTGCGCCGCCAACCCGCGTACCGACGGACATTCGCCTGACCGCCACGCCTGAGCGTGCTACGCCAACGCCGGAGCAACGCGCTACTGAGCCGCCGCCGACTCCTACCTCCGGGCGCGGCAGGCCGTAGTGCAGGGGCAACCACGAGGGTTGCCCCTACGACCCCGCAAAAAAGAAACTCGCCACCAGCAGCAACGTCCCGCACACGCCACATAGCACGATCAAGCCAAGGACGATGCCGCCCACAATCATCACGACGCGGCGCGCGTCGGAATTTGACTCCACGTTACGCCGCCACCAATTGCCTGGCTACGCCGATCACTTCTTCGTAATTCGGCTGCTCGCCCAGCACTGGCATGTAAGCGACGTAGGCCAACTTGTCATCCTTGCCCACCACGAACACAGCGCGCCGATGCCAGCGGCGCTCCTTCATGTGTGTGGCGTACTTCGTGCCGAACTCCAGCGTCATGTGATCGCTGACGGTGTACACGCGCTCGACGCCCGCCGCCGCGCACCAATTCTTCTGCGTCGGCGGCAGGTCGGCGCTGATGGTGATGATGCGAATGTCGTCGCCCAGGCTGGCCGCTTCTTCATTGAAGCGCCGCGTCTCGGCGTCGCAAGTGTTCGTGCTTAGCGAAGGCACCGCGGCCAGAATCCGCACCTTGCCCGCCGTCTCTTTCAGCACGTCCACCAACGCCCAAGTGTTCGCGCCCGCCCACGCGCCGACCTGCGCCGTGAACTGCGGCGCGCGCTGCCCGACCTTCACATCCGCGCCGATAATGGTGGCCGGTTTTCCGGCCAGCTCCATCACCCCCTTACGCTCAAAAGGTCTGCGCGGCGTCGCTTTCTTCACGACCTTCTTCACAACTTTCTTTTTTGCCATTCGGGAAGACTCCTTTGGGAAGTGTCGGGCCAAATCATACCATCGCACGCATCCGCTTATCCGCATTCATCCGTTGAAGATACTCCGTTGCTAAATCCGTTGCCGGATGATATTCTGCGCTCGTGATCTTCGACCGCATTCAACTGGAGGAACGCGAGGCGCGTGACATCGCCCCTTACGGGCTGAAGAGTCGAGATACCCGTGGCCGC
>JBQTJD010000495.1:0-6742 GCA_052387475.1 Anaerolineales bacterium
GCAAACTCGTCACCGCGCGGGTGTAGGCCTCGAGATAACCGGGCGGGGGATTATGGCCCAGGCTGTGACGCAGGCTCGCCAGGTTGTTCAACACCACATCGTGCAGGTCGCGAGCCAATTGTGTGCGCTCAGTTTCGCGCTGGTCAATATCCGCCTGATAGAGCTGCTGTAATTGCTCGGTTTGGGCCAGCGTGGTGAGGGCCAACGCAGTTTGATTGGCCAGGACTTGCAAATACTCGATCTCGGCCTGCGCGTACACGTCATCCGGGTCGCGTCGGCCCAACAGCCACACGCCGACGGTTTTCTCCTCCACTGCCAGCCGCAAGGCCACCCGCACCCACGCATACGCCGAAGCATCTGTCTCCACCTGAGCGCGATAACGCCCGGCTCGCGCGATCAATTGCTCAATCGTCGCCGCATTGGGCAAATCCGTGGAAGCCGTGTTCCGGGTATAGAGCCAGCTTGCCGACCGATCATCGGCGAAGGCCAGCAGCGCCGATTGTGTGATCTGAAGGCTGGGTGCAATCTCAACACTCAACACGCGCGCCAGGGTGGCGCGGTCGAGGCTGGCGGTGATGTTGAGGAGAAAACGTCCGAGCAAATGCCGCGGTGGGAATGGGATGCCGAGTAAGCGCCGTTCCACCCAACGCTGAAAGGTCGGGAAGCCGACCGCCGCCGCGACACTGGCGACGACGACGCTCGCGACCGCGACCACCACCTCCGCGCCCGTGAACGTGGCCTGCGCCAGCAGCAGCGGCAACACCAGGGCTGCGATGACGCTCAGGGCCAGCCCAAAAAGAAGCAGCGCGATAAGACGGTTAGCGCGCAACTCCAGCCAGCCCAATTGCGGGCGATAGGCCGAGTAAAAGTATCCGATGGGCAACATGGGCAGACCGAGCAGCGTGATGAGGGCGTTCAGTGTGGGTGAGCCGGATCCCGCGAACACGGCCAGCACCAGCGCTGGGGCGATGGCGACGAGCAACATCAACCACAACACACGCACCCGGCGGGACTGCGCCTTGCTGAACAAGCGGACGGCCAGCGGAAACAACAGACCGAGGAAGGCAAGCCCAAAGCCCGCCACATACCACGAGACAGGCAACAGTTGCAGCCACTCCAGCAGCGCGAGCACGCCGGCAGCCGTGTATCCAAAGATCCGCCCCCAGGGCCAGCGCCGGAGTACAGATAGACGTTCTGGAAAGATCCAGTGCAGATGCCAGTACACCGGCACGCACATCCATACCGCCATGTGCAGCACGATGGCACTCTCCCACAGGTGCAAACGTGAGAGGGTGCTGGCGCTCAGCCACAGCGCTGTCAGGCAGAAAAATGCGATCAGCAAACGCCAGCGCGTATCTTTGGGGCGTACCAAGATGTACGTGAGCAACCCCATCCCCCAGAACAGCCAGCCTAGCCACCACTGGCTCAGTAAACGCACACGGATTTCCTCAGCGGTGACGCCGGGAGGGGTGTAATCGAAGGTCAGTTGCCGCCCGTTCCTGATTACGGCGATGGGTATTGCCCGGCCCGGTTGAATTTCATCCAACAGTGACCGGCGCAGATCGTAGGCGAACTCGTCAAGCCTGATTGATCCGAATCGAATCAATAGATCGTCAATTTTCAAGGGCACGTTCGGGAGCGCCCAAACGACTTGATAGCGTGATCCACTCCAATCAAAACCCAAAAGTAAAGAGCGAAAAAACAATCCATAAGTGTATGTGCCCAGGACTGCGACTGTTACCGCCAGCAGTATTTGTGCAATGGGCCAGCGGGCCTGGGTCAGGCGTGTAAGTAGCGGGGTCATTCGCTTGATCCGTCTGGCGGTGAGTCAACCGGCTGGCGATCTCGCCGCGCATTCCAGCCGGTGAAGAGCAGTAATGAAACCATCAGCAGCAGCGGGCCGCCGAGCGGGTGCAGCAGCCATGCATGAGAGAAATAGAAGAAGATCACCCAGACCGGCGCCACCAGCACAAAGGCCAGCGACGGAATCAACATCCTCCAGTTGATGTGCAGCTGACCGTACGCCCGCCACAGGTTGAACGGAATCTGGCGGGCGGCGGCATAGCCGAGAATGACCGGCATCGCCGCCAGCACTCGTTCTCCCCAACGCGGCCAGTGCCCAAGCTCAAAGTAATACGCCACTAGCGTCAGGGTCACGATCAATAAATAGGCCACATGAAAACCGACCGCAGCGCCCTGATGTGTGAAGACACTCACCGCCCCTTGCTGCACGTTGGGCCTAGGAGTTTGCCAGAATGCGCCGTCGTGCGCCCGAGTCCGCCATGCAATGAGGAGCGGCAGTAGAACCCCACCCACCGCATAACCCGCCAGCGCCCATCTCAGTTCATCGTCCGACTTAAACGGCCAGCGCAGCACCGGCCACATCAACCCCCACGTCAGCAGCCAGAGGGCGATCCACATCAGCACGCGAAAGGCTTGCTCGGATGACCATCCCTGAGTAGTCTGGCGCATCAAGTCGAACATGGCGCTCGTCCAGTGGTCTTCACTCGCCCGTGCGCGCCAGCTTCGCAACCCGGCCAGCAACCGGTCGAGCGGGTCGGAGAGCAGTTGGAGGATCAGGCGCGCTTCGCCATTCGGGAGTGGCGCGGGCGCTTGAGCCGCGTCAGCCCACTGCGGATGAATGGCCCGCAGCTCAGCCTCGGTCATGGGACTGTACTCGCCAGCCAGCAACAGCGTATTGGCCTCGATCAGGGAAGGCAACCCGCCGCAGCGATGCAGCACTTTCACCAACGCGCTGAGCAAACCGCGTTTGATGTGTGAGGGCCGGCTCCGGCCACGTTCCCACTCGCTGATGGATTGGTGGGCGTAGTTTTCCCCGGACTCCAGACTCAACAGTTCGGCCAGACGCTCCAGCGTCAGGCTTCCGCCCCGATCCGGGTCGCGGCTTTCACGTCGATAGAGTCGCAACAATTCCCCGAAGCGGCTCACAAGTCCTGAATTCCATAGGAGTTACGCAGTTGGTCTGTCACCCTGAGTAACCCATCGCGGGGACGCGACCCGCAAAAGGGAGAAACTGAGTCCCCAAAAGGGGGTAAAGTATTCGTGCACCCGACACGCTAAGACCGTTTACGCACTGGTGCGAAGCAAGCCCGTCCCTGAGTTTGGTTCTGGTCACATATGACTCAAACAATGGCGGCTGGCGGACAACAAAGCCAGACCCCGATGAGTAGCTTATCGTCATTTGGGTTGACCAGGTCTGGGTGCAGCAAGGATACTCAACATGTCGAAAACGAAACCGAGGTCTTTGGCGGTCGCCCTGCCCCTCATCCATCCGCAAGCGGCCGGGCTGGATATTGGGGCGAGGGAGATCTGGGCCTGTGCGCCCACTGACCCGGCCACGCTCAGCGTCCGGAGTTTTGGGACGTTCACGCCTGACCTGCACGGTTTGGCAGACTGGTTGCAGGCGGTCGGGGTCCAGACCGTGGCCATGGAGAGTACCGGGGTCTATTGGATCGCGGTCTTCGAAATCTTGGAAGCGCGCGGGTTGGAAGTTTATGTGGTCAACGCCCGGCACCTCAAGAATGTGCCGGGTCGAAAAAGTGATGTGCAAGACTGTCAGTGGATCCAGCGCCTGCACAGTCATGGCTTGCTCTCGGCTTCGTTCCGCCCGGAAGCGGAGATGCGGGCGCTGCGGGCCTACCTGCGTCAGCGGGCGATGTTGTTGGAATATCGGGCGGCCCATATTCAACATATGCAGAAGGCCTTGCAACAAATGAATGTCCAGTTGACCCAAGTCCTCAGTGACATCTCTGGGGTGACGGGGTTGGAGATTATCCGGGCCATTGTCGCCGGGGAACGCGACCCAGTGAAATTGGCGCGCTTTCGGAACCCCCGTTGCAAAAGCAGTGCGGACGATATTGCCAAAGCCCTGAGCGGCAACTACCGCCTTGAGCATGTGTTTGCCTTGCAACAAGCCTGGGCCTTGTATGACTTCTACAGCCAACACCTGCAAGCCTGTGACCAGCAAATCGAGCACCAGTACAGCGCGATCAAGCCCACCGTTGACGACGACTTGCCGCCCCGGCCGCCCGACCCAAAAGTGAACTCGCACAGCAAGAACGCCCCGACCTTTGACGTGCGCCAGCAACTCTACCGGCTGACGGGCGTTGACCTGACCGTGGTGGATGGGTTGGATGACAGTAGTGCCCAAACCGTCTTGGCCGAGATCGGCACCGATATGAGCAAATGGCCCACCGTCAAGCATTTCTGTTCGTGGTTGGGCTTGGCACCGCATACTGACATCACCGGTGGCAAAGTGATCAAGAGCCGGACGAGGACGGTTCACAATCGAGCGGCCCAAGCCTTGCGCCTGGCCGCCCAATCGCTCCATCGCAGCCAGAGTGCTTTGGGCGCTTGTTATCGTCGGATGCGAGCCCGCTTGGGTGGCGAGCAAGCTATCGTCGCCACCGCCCATAAATTGGCTCGCATCATTTACTATCTCTTGAAGCATCATGTCCCTTATCAGCCCATCACGGCGGACGTGTACGACCAGCGTCAACGTGACCGCGAACTCAAATCTTTACAACGCAAGGCAACCCAATTGGGCTATTCACTTATCCAACTCCCGGCCCAGAGTTAAGTTTCTGAGTAGCGGCGAACCACGTTCGCCCGCGAAGGGTCCCTATTCGATAGGTAGAGATTCCGCGTTCTACGAACGACGCTTCGCTCGGAATGACAGCCTTCAAGTGCGTAAGTCCAATTCCAATTGAATTGGAGCGAATTCCAATCGCAATCTGTGGTCTGGCGGGCCGGGTTTCGCTACTGTGAACGCAAAAGGAGGCCGTTCACCGAATCACAAATTCCGGGCAAGGCCCGCGCTCACCCGCAGTGACAACCTTCACCCTGTTCACAAAAGGAGATTACAACCATGTCCGTCTCGATGCAAGCCTTCCATACCCGCTTGTTTTCGCCGACCGAGCGCACCCCCTATTGGGGTGTGCTGAACCGCTTGTCTACGACGAGCCGGAGGGCGCTCTCACAACTCACCCTGTTTTGGATTTCGTGGTGAGAGTCTCGGCTGGCCGGGATCGCCCCGGCCAGCCCTTTTTCGTATGAATCTTCAGACCGCCATCCAGCAACACCTGCAACAACTCCCCATCTTTCAGCGCTGGCCGGAAGTGCAGCGCGTCTTCGAACGCGCTGCGTCCCAACCGCAGCGGGATTGGGCGTTGCCGGGATGCGTCTGCGTGGCGGTCGGGGGCGCTGCGGAACAGGCTCTACTGGGCGCGGCGGCCCTGGCCTGTCTGCAAGTCAGCATCATCCTAATCGATGATCTGCTGGACGCCGACCCGCGCGGTGAGCATCACCGCCTCGAGGCGCCGGCGGTCGCCAACCTGGCCGCTGCATTCCAGGCCACCGCGCTGGAAGCCATTCTCCAAAGTAACCTCGCCCCGGCGATTCAGATACGCGTCGTTCGCAGCCTCAACACGATGCTGGAAGATGTTGCGTTCGGGCAACATCTTGACACACTGGCGTTGGCGGACGAAGCCCACTACTGGCGCGTGACGGGTTTGAAGAGCGGCGCATTTTTCGGCGCGGCGTGGGAAGTCGGGGCGCTACTGGGCGGGGCTTCCGCTGAGCAAGTACAACAATTGCGGCACGTGGGCGAACTCTACGGTGAGATCATCCAGATTCACGACGACCTGAGCGACAGCCTGGCCGCGACCGCCGGCCCGGATTGGACACAGAGGCGCTTCACGTTGCCGCTGCTCTTCGCCCAAATCGTGGATCATCCGGAGCGTGAACGCTTCCGGCAATTGCGAACAGAGGCGAATGATCCCAGTGCGCTGGCCGAGGCGCAGGACATCCTCATCCGTTGCGGGGCGATCAGCTACGGGCTGCACGAATTGATGGCGCGCGACGAGCGGGCGCGCGCCGGGTTGCAGGCCGCGTGGCTCGTGAACGTGAGCGGGTTGAACGAGATTTTGGATGAAGTGATGAAACCGGTGCGGGACTTGCTGGCGATGGTCTCAGCGCAGGGAGGCGATCAGCCCCATGTGTTGCGCTTTGGCGATGGCGGCGGCGCGGTTGCTCACCCCGAGGCGCAGGTAAGCGGTGGAGAGCAGGTTGCGGCAGGTGGAATTCTGCACGCCGAGGCGCTGGGCTAGCCTGGCCGTGGTTTCATGTGGGTAAGCCGCGCACAGTGAGAGCGTTTCAAGCTGGCGTTGCGTCAGCAGTTGTTCGGTGGGTGCGGTTTTGCGTTTGGTCATCAACTGCCGCGCCTGCTCGCTGAGGAAAATCCCCCCGCCCGCCACCGAGCGGATGATGGCGGGCAAATCCTCGATGGCGGCGCTGTCATCCTTCAAGATGTAACCGCTCGCGCCCGCTTCCAGCATCGATTGCACAAAGGCGCGCTCCCCACGCATGGAGATAATGAGCACCGTCATCGCCGGATAACGTTCGAGCAAACGGGGCAGGAGGTGCACAACGGGATATGGGTTATGGTTTTCGTGTGAGGTCGGCACGCCGATATCCAGCAATAGCACATCCACCGGGTGCGCGGCCAGCAACGGCTCCAACTCCTCGCCCACTTGCGCCGTGCCGACCACCTCGATATTCGGATCCTGGTCCAATGCTCGCAGGTGCCCGTAGATTACGCTCAAGTGATCGTCCAGCACGACGACCCGAATCTTGCGTACAGCGGGAGAAGGCTGAGGCATGATCGTCAGAATAGCCAATCTTGATGCCGGGAGCAAGGGGTGTCACACCAATTCAGTACATT
>JBQTJD010000496.1:0-5355 GCA_052387475.1 Anaerolineales bacterium
GGCGGGGTGGTTGGTGCCGTTTTAATGGGGGGGGGGGGTGGTTGTCGGGGGGTCCGGCCGCCCGCCCCTACGGGTGTGGTTGCCGAATGATTGGGCGGCGCTGAATGGCTTGCGCGTGGGGTCTAAACTCACCCTCTCTACCGGTGAGGTGACACAGGAATACACAGTTGCCGGCCTCATCCGTATGCCGAGCGATGTGCCCGCGCCCAGCCAGCCCACCGCTTGGGTGCCGCTGGAAATTCTCAACACCGCCTTCAACACGCCAGAGACAGCCACTGCCATCCTCCTTCGCCTACGGCCCGGCTTCAACCCTCAGCAAGCACAAACGGAATTACTGACTCTGCTCGGCGACCAATACTTCGTCACCAGCGCCAGCGGTGGCGGAAGCATCACAGGCGTATATGACTTGCTCTCACTCGCCTTGCCGGTGGCGGGCTTTGCCGTTTTGCTGGCGGGTGCGTTCCTCGTCTTCAACGCCTTTGCCATTACGCTGGCGGAGCGCAAGCGCGAAATTGGGCAACTGCGCACGCTGGGGATGACGCGCGGCCAAGTGCTAACGCAAACGCTGGGCGAGGCGGGGCTGATAGGTTTGCTCGGCTCACTGCTGGGTTTGCTGTTGGGCTGGCTGTTGGGGCGCGGCGTCACTTGGGCGCTAGCCACCCTGCAAGATAACGCCGCCCTCACGCAAACGCCCATCCCGCCGGATGCCGTGCCGCTGGCGTTGGGCGCGGGTGTGTTCGTCACGCTGGCCGTCACCTTCAACCTAGCGCGGCAGGCGGCCCGCATCTCGCCATTGGTGGCGATGAAAAATGATGACGCTGGTAGGGGCGAGGCAAGGCTTCGCCCCTACAGCTTGTGGCTTGGTTTGGGGCTGTTGGCCGTAACGGCGGCGGCCTATTTATACGCGGCCAATTATGCGCGGGAGGCAGAGGCACCCAACTACGGCCTGATATTTTTGCCCGTGCTGATTTTTGGCGCGGCGGTGCTGAGTTTTTTGCCCGCGTGGCTGAACGGCATTTTGCATTTGGCCCGCCGTTTGTTTACGGGCGCAACCGCGCGGCTGGCGTGGGGCAACGTGGCGCGTGCCTCCGGCCGCGCCGCCCTCACCGCCGCCACGCTCGTCATCAGCTTCATGCTCATCATTGCCCTCACGGGCATCACCCTGTTCATCTCTTCATTCCTAATCTCGTTCAACAGCTTAATCTTCGCTAACCAAGTTATCCTCATGCGGCCATTTGCGCCGGGCACCTCCTTGGCCGAGAGTGCCTCGCTCCCCACCATGCCGCCTATCCCCAGTGCCATCCAAGCCGAAATTGAGGCGCTGAGCGATGAAGCCGAGATTTTGTACACGGCTAATGTAAGCCTACCCGGTTTGGGCACGGATTCCGGCGCTGGTGACCGCTACGCCTTTGCGATGAGTGTGAACCTGTTCCGTGAAAAGCGCATTTTTCCGTTGAGCGAAGGCTCGTGGGCTGAAGTGGCCCGCGCCTTTGAAGAACACGAGCCAGCCATCTATTTGCCGGAGCTGACGGCACGCAAATTCAGCGTTCACCCGGGTGATTTGTTCAGCGTGAAAACGTTAGAAGGGCCAGTAGATTTTTACGTGGCGGGCGTGGGCGGCGCGTTCCCCGTCGTTTCCCCAGCCAGTGGGGTCCGCTACTTTGGCTCGCACCCCAATGGCATCATCTTTGGCCCCAAGCCGGGCGTGGATGCCGAACGACTAGAGGCGCGGGTGATTGATTTGCAAGCCCGCCATTCTGACCAGCTCACGCGGCTGGATTCCGATACGTTAGTGAATGTGGTGGGCCAACTCGTTGGGCCGATGCTAGGTTTGTTTACAGGCCTCACTTCGCTCTCCGGATTGGTGGCCGCGTTGGGCTTTGTGGTCACGATCATCGCCTCTGTGCTAGAGCGGCAGAGAGAATTGGGAACCTTGCGTGCTTTGGGTATGCGGCGCGCCCAAGTGCGGCAAGTGGTTTTGCTAGAGGCGGGCGTGATTGGTTTGGCAGGGGCCAGTTTGGGCGCGTTGGGCGGTTTGGGCATGGCGTGGCTGTTTGCCCAAAGCATGAACTCGGCCTCCGTTTCTATGATGAATGTACCCGCAGTGGATAATCCATCTTTGCCGTGGCCAGTAGCGTTGGCCGCCGTGGTGATTGGCCCGCTGGTGGCCGTGCTGGCCGCGCTGTGGCCCGCCGACCGCGCCGCCAACGTGAACCCAGCGGAGGCGATGCGGGCCGAGGGCGCTACGGGCTTCCTTAAACCCGCGCAACATCTGGGGCCAACCGGCGTGCGCGGCTTCTTGGCGCGTTTGCCATTAGCGGCCAAACTCTCGCTGGCTAGCGGCCTAATTTTAGTAGTGGCCCTCGCCGCCCAAACCGCGGTGCGTGTGAACGCCGAGCGGCAACTCATTGAAGACAACTTGCTGGCTCTGCTGGCCCGTTCCTCTGACCCAAGCATTGATGCCTTCCGTGAGCAACTGCCCGCCGAAATGACCGAACTGACTCCAGACACGCTAGCGGTCTTCAATCAACAAGTGGGCGCACAACAGGCCGAGGCGCTTCAGGCACAGTTCCGCCGCTGGCGCGCCTCGCAAACCGAGAATGATTTTCAACTGCTGTATTTCTTCATCACCGATTTGGAGCGCAATGTGATTTACAGCGATGAGGCCGAGTGGTTGGGCCGCGTGCTGACGGACACCGTGACACCCAACGGCTCCACCACCGCCGTGCGCCTGACGAGTTGGTTTGGCGAGCGCGTGTTTGAAGGAACCATGCCCATCGAAAATCAGGCGGGCCAAAAACTGGGTTACTTGCAGGCCGGTTTATCCGCCGCGCCGATTGATAACTTTATCCGGGATGTGATTACGAGCTCGCTGTGGACGATGGCGCTGACGTTGTTGGCCGCCATTGCGCTGACGGTGTGGTTTACGCAGAGGGCGCTCACGCCGGTGGCGCAAATTGCGCAAGCTTCCAAAGCGGTGGCGCGCGGCGATTTATCTCAGCGCGTGCCAGAGACTAATTGGGATGAGGTTGGGAGTTTGGCTCGTTCCTTCAATGACATGGTCAAAGGCCTGAACGAGCGCGAGCGCATGCGCGATTTGTTTGGCCGTTACCTCAGCCGCGAGGTGAGCGAGGCGGTTTTATCCGGCAAGGTCACGCTCACGGGCGAGCGCAAAACCATCACCTGTTTGTACGTGGACATGCGCGGTTCCACCGCCTTCGCCGAAAAGCATGCCCCTGAAGATGTAATGGCCGCCCTCAACCAATACTTCGAAGTCATTATCCTCGCCACCGAAGCCCACGGCGGCATCGTCAACCGCTTCGTCGGCGACCAAGCGGTGTGCGTGTTCGGCGCACCAACCGAGTACCGCGACCATGCCGACCGTGCTCTGCAAGCGGCGCTCGCCATGCGTGAAGGGCTGGCCTACCTCAACCAAAAACGCGCCGCGCTGGGTCTGCCCACGCTGAAGTTTGGCATGGGCCTGAACACTGGTGAAGTGGTGGCGGGCGCTACCGGCAGTGAAGAGCGGCAAGAGTACACCGTGATTGGCGATGCCATGAACGTCGGCGCGCGCATCCAAAGCTTAACCAAAGAATTCCCAGCGTACGACATTTTGTTGAGT
The DNA here is from genome assembly GCA_052387475.1 of Anaerolineales bacterium. GTDB lineage: Bacteria > Chloroflexota > Anaerolineae > Anaerolineales > UBA6663 > JANWXR01. Next base: position 3,623 of record JBQTJD010000496.1, read on the forward strand.
GAGTTTACGCGCACTGCCTTAGGCGACAAAGTGGCCGCTTATGCACTCGCCGATTTAGGCCCAACGGAAATCCACGGGAAAACGTTATCCGTGCGGATATTTGGGCCGATCGGAAAATCATTCATGGTTGAGGGCGGAGTGTGACGCAAAATCAATCGTCAACCCTCGGAGGTTCCATGTCTATCCTTGAAGCGAGCGCCATCTAAAACATTTATGAGTTACGTGTCAGGGTTCAGGACATCGTGAACTGTTTTATTTCAAAAAAGGCTCAAGACATCGTGAACTGGTTGTGGGCCTCGGCCCGTAAATCGGAAATGCTCCATGCTTTCTCCAAAAGGAGATCGCATGGACGACAAACAGGAGCTGCGACTACGCCGCAAAGCAATGCGCTTGCGCTTGAAGGGCATTCCACACCAGGTCATTCTCGAAAAGGTTCAGCGAAGCCGAGCTTGGTTAAGCAAATGGCAAAAACGTTTCGAGCAACACGGCATGTCAGGTCTCCACAGTCACTCCCGGCAACCGCATCACACGCCGACGGCCTGCTCACCGCAGACCGTGCGATTGATTGTCCAAACGCGCCGCCGCCTCGTCAAACAGCCGGTTGGCTTGATCGGAGCCCGCGCGATCCGGCGCGAACTGCACAAAGTGTTGGGCAAACACACCCCGTCGTTGCCCACTATCAAGCGGGTGTTGCAAACGCACGGTTTGGTGGCCAGACCCACCGAGGCCTCTCCGGCTTATTTCCCGAAACCCCTGACGACGGTGGTCGGAACGCTGCACGCCCTGGATTGGACGTGTCGCTATCTCGAAGACGGCCCCAAGGTGTATGCCTTTCATACCCTGAACCTGCGCACGCGCGCGTGCGTTCAAACCATTGCCGCCGACAAAAGCAGCGCTACGGTTACCGGCCACTGTTTGCACACCTGGAAAACCCTTGGAATCCCGCAGTTTCTGCAACTCGACAACGACGCCGCCTTTTGTGGCGGCTACAAAGCCCCACGCGTCTTCGGCCAATTCGTCCGGCGGTGTTTGTACCTGGGCATCGAACTCATCTTTTTGCCCATGGCCGAACCCGAATGCAATGGCGAGGTCGAAGCGTTGAACGGCCTGTGGGGACACTCCTTCTGGGAACGACGACGGTTTGCTTCGTTCGGGCGCGTGTGTCGAGCCAGTCCAGCGTTTGTCCGCTGGTATATGACCGACTACGCGCCGCCCGTCTTGGCCGACCTGACCCCCAAGCAAGCGCAACGCCGCGAACTCACCTGTCGCCTGACTGCTGCCCAAGTCGCCCACTGGCCGGACCCGCTGCCCATTACGGCGGGACGGATCCATTTCATTCGGAAGGTCAAGCCCGATGGCACGCTGGCGGTGCTCAACGAAACATGGAAAGTGAGCCAACGCTTGGCAGGTAAGTACGTGTGGGCGACGATCACCACCCATCGCCGTCGTTTGGACATCTGGTATCAGCGTTCTGAACAACATGATTGGCGTTTACTCAAAACCTGTGCGTATGACATCCCGGAAACCGTGGCGCGGCTCAAACCTGACTTCGCTCACGCTTCGCGTAACCAGGCTCAACACTGTTCACGATGTCCTGAGCTCGGACAGTTACGCAGTTGAAGTTGTCATTCCGAGCGAAGCGTCGTTCGCAGAACGCGGAATCTCTGGCTCCAAAGTAGAGATTCATCACCGCTTCGCGGCTCGGAATGACATTTCCGCGACTCAACTGCGTA
>JBQTJD010000497.1:0-2012 GCA_052387475.1 Anaerolineales bacterium
AGCGCACAACACGAAACCGAAGACGATTAGGATTGGGATTAGGATTACGATTAGGATTGGGGTTTTGTCTTAACGTGGGCTTCGCCCACCGCCCGTAGAAGATGAAAACAGGCATCCGACTTTCCAAGATGATTGTTACCTGCAGTCATTCAGAAAGCGGATGCCATGAAGACAGTATCTTCCTTCCTCAAGAAGTTTGCCAGCATCATTTCCTGGGTCCTCTCCTGTTTTGACCGAGTCCGTTTCAAAGGCCATCTGCCGATCGCTCGTCCTGCGCACTACGAGTGGTTCGTGGATTGCAGCCTGCGCCTGCGCCGCGCCGACTTCCTGAAGACGGTTGCGCCACAATGGTCGGATCGTCTGGTGGATCACGCCCAACAATTCGCCAAGAAGTACGGTCGGCCATACGAGTACCATGCCGGCGAGATCGACAAGGACGCCTGGGCCAAGGAGCAACGGCAATGGAGTCCGGTCCAGGAAGGGCTGGTCGGCATTGTGTGCGTGATGGAAGCTTGCCCGACGTTCAAGCTCGCTCACGGCAAGGATCGGCCGTGCTTCGTAACGCGGAAGGTGCCCCAGCGCGTCCTGTACTACTACTTCGTGGACCGCGATCTGGGGTTGATCCACGTTCGCCTGCAAACGTGGGCGCCCTTTACTTGCCAGGTGTACGCCAACGGCCACAACTATGTGGGCCGACAACTGACGAAGAAGCGCATTGCTTTCAAGCAGGTCGATAACGCCTTCGTGGAGTTGGGCGATCCCGCGGCGGCCCAGCGCATGGCCGACCGTTTCGCCAAGCTCCCCTGGCCGAAGATCCTGGAACGCTATGCGCGACTGGTCAATCCGCTGCTCCAGGCGGAACTCCAGGGGATGAGTCACTACTGGGTCATCGATCAAGCCGAGTACGCCACGGATCTGCGCTTTACCAGTAAGCACGCTTTGGCGGGGTTGTTTCTGCGCCTGCTGGAATTCGCCTTGCTCACCTTCAGTCCCCGAAAAATCTTCACCTATCTGGGGCGCAAATGGCACGAACGCTTCGACGGTGAAATCCAGACGCACTATAAGTCGGTGCGCGAACCCGGCGCCTGCCTGAAGCACTTTATGAAGCACAACTGGCTGAAGATGTACGACAAGCTGGGTCTGCTTTTGCGCGTGGAGACCGTCATCAATCAACCCGGAGAGTTCAAAGTCTTGCGGGAATGTCGGCATCGGGACGGCGCCACGACGATGGGTTGGTTTGCCATGTGCAAGGGGGTTGGCAATCTGCATCACTATCAAAGCCATGCCTTGGCCTGCACCCAGCGTTATCTGGAAGCGCTCGCGCCGGTCGATGATCCGACGCCGGGCTACGACGATCTGAAGCACCTGACGGAACGGCAACGTCAGAAGGGCCGCAGCTATGCGGGCTTCAACCCGGCTCGGCAAGACGAAGCCCGCTTGTTCGCCGCCATCCTGGCGGGCGATCACATCGCGCAGGGGTTCCGCAACCAGGACATCCGCTCGGCGCTGTTCACGGAACTTCCCCGCGACCCCGAACGCCAGCGCCACAGTGCCGCCGTCGGCCGCCTCCTGAAGCGCCTGCACGTCCGTGGACTGCTCATCAAGGTATCGCGAACGCGACGCTGGCGTGTCACCGCAAGCGGTCGCCGCGTCCTGGGCGACACGCTGCGCACCTACCGGCGCTACCACACGACCGCCGCTTGAGTACAACACTATTCAGCGAAAACTTCTCCGCAGCTTGCGGTGAAGGTCAGCGGAAAGAACCTAACGCTCCGCGTGAGGTTCCACCGCGCGAAGTCCTCGCATGAACACCACGATCCCCGAGCAGTGCCGCTACCTGCACCGCGTCAACCCGACGCCGCTCGTGCCGATCCGTCTCGATCCGACCGAACCGCTCATCTGGTGCAAGCTCGAATTCCTCAATCCCAGCGGCTCGACGAAAGATCGCATCGCCCGCTTCATCCTGGAAAAGGCCTGGCGGCAGGGACGCATTGGAGCGGGCGATCTGGTCA
>JBQTJD010000498.1:0-4406 GCA_052387475.1 Anaerolineales bacterium
GACGAAAGTGAGCCAAGCCGGGTTTGCGTTCGTCCTTCGTCCTTGGTCTATCGTCGGTGAAAATGCCAAACTACGACTACTTCTGCCCCAATTGCCAAAAACGTGTTTCGATTTTTCAGAGCTACAAAGACTACGGCGTGAAGCCGGTGGCCTGCCCGGAGTGCCGCCATAAAAAACTCAAGCGCCTCATCAATCGCGTGCGGGTGATGAAGAGCGAAGACCGCCGGATGGAGGACTTATCCGACCCGTCGTTCCTCGGCGATGTGGATGAGAACGACCCGAAGTCCCTGGCGCGCGCGATGCGCAAGATGGGCGAACAGGCGGGCGAGGAGCTGCCGCCGGAGTTTGGCGAAATCACGGAGCGTCTCGAGTCTGGCGAATCCCCCGAAGCGATTGAAAAGGACATGCCGGAGTTGGCTGGCGGCGGCGAGGGAATGGGGGCAGGCGATGAGGATTGAGAATTAGAGGATTGAAGATAGGAGTTACGCACTTGAAGATTGTCATTCCGAGCGAAGCGAGGAATCTCTGGCCCGAAGTAGAGATTCCTCGCCGCAAAAAACGCGGCTCGGAATGACATTAATTACTGCGTAAGTTGAGTGAGAAAGAGAGCGGAGGATTCTCTATTTCTCCAATCTCTCTTTCACGATCTTCCACACAGCCTGCTGTAATCTCCCCACGTCTTGGGCTGCATCTAATTTTACCCACCGCTGAGGCTCAAGCGCCATCAATTCCACATACCCCGCCCGCACGCGCTTGTGAAAGGCTAGCGCGTAATCGTCGAGCCGGTTCCATTCGGTGGCATTGGCTTTGCGGCGCTGTAGCCCGGTTTCGGCGTCAATATCAAATAGCAAGGTGAGATCGGGTGTGAGGGCCTGCGTGGCGAAGGCGGTGATCTGTCGCAGCGCGTCGAGGTCGAGGACGTGGCCGTAGCCCTGATAGGCCAGCGTGCTATCGTAGAAGCGGTCGCTCAGCACAATGCCGCCCGCTGCGAGATGCGGCTTGATTACCTCCCCCACCAGTTGCGCGCGCGCGGCTGAATACAAAAGTAATTCCGCCCGCGGCTGCATCGCCTGATTCTTCAAATCATGCAGCACGTGCCGAATCTGCTCACCGATTTCCGTGCCGCCCGGCTCGCGGGTGAGCAGCAGCTTGTAACCGGTAGCGGTCAATCGCTCGGCCAGCAACTTAATCTGCGTGGATTTGCCGGAGCCGTCAGGGCCTTCGAAGGTGATGAACATCAGTCGCCAGTCAACAGTGAACAGTGAACGGCGAGCTAACCACTGTTGACTGTTTACCGGTCACTGTTCACTGCTGTAGTGATTTGGACGTCAGTCGCGAAAGATTCTGACCCAGCGGCGCGGCTCTTTGCCGTAGGAGTGCGAGATAAGGTTGTGCTTGCGCGCCAGTTCGTGCTGCATGCGGCGCACGTAGGCAGAGGCGGGAGTGAGATCGGCGGACGCTTCGCCGCGCATCACGGCGTCAATAGCCTGCTGCGTCTCGGTCATGGCCTCTTCTAAATTTTCGCCCGGTGTGGATTCCACACGCAGGTTGAACAAATCCGAGAGGAAGTTTTCGATCTGGCCGCTGGTGTTGGCCCGCAACACGTAGATGGGCAGACCGCGTTCCTCGGCCTCGGCAACGGGGCGTTGATGCTGGCGATAATAAGTCTTGAGCGTCACCAGTGTTTGAGCTTTGTCCACTTCATCCACGAGCAGGGCTGGAACGCGCAGCCGCCGCGCCGCTTGCTCCAGGCGGTTGCGGGCGATGCCATACGCGTAAATCCGAATCGCCTCGAGCGAGCCGTTGCCGCGTGGGCTGTCGGCTTCACCGTCGGCCCGCTCCGCCACCGGGCGAACCTGTGGCTCGCGCTGCGTGCGCACCGTTGAATCGCGCGGGCCGCGTTGTTTCGCCGGGGACCATTCGGGCACGGCTTCCACTTTGACCTCGCCGTCTTCGTCGCGATAGCGCAACTCCGGGGCGCGCGCGCGCCCGCGCAGAAACGTATCCACCGCAATCGCCACATCGTGATGCACGGCCAGCCGTTCGCGATCTTGAATCTCAATCAACACATCGAACGTGGGCGGGGCGCGACGCTCAAGCACGGTCTTCTGCGTGCCGCGCCGCCGGGCTTCCTCGTCGGACAGCGTCACACTCTCGATGCCGCCGATGAGGTCGGCCAACGTGGGGTTGAGCATGAGGTTTTCGAGCGAGTTGCCGTGCGCGGTGCCGATGAGCTGCACGCCACGTTCGGCGATGGTGCGGGCGGCCTGCGCTTCCAGTTCGCGGCCAATCTCGTCGATGACGATGACCTCGGGGTTGTGATTCTCCACGCCTTCGATCATGACTTCGTGTTGCAGGTTCGGCTCGCGCACCTGCATGCGACGCGCGCGGCCAACCGCTGGGTGCGGTACATCACCGTCGCCGCCGATCTCGTTGGAGGTATCCACAATGACGACGCGCTTTTTGTCCGCCAGAATGCGCGCGGCCTCACGCAGCATGGTCGTTTTGCCGATGCCGGGTTTGCCCAACATCAAAATGCTCTTGCCGCTTTCGATAATGTCTTGAATGATATCAATCGTGCCGTAGACCGCGCGGCCCACGCGACAGGTGAGGCCGACGATCTGCCCGCGCCGGTTGCGGATGCAACTGATGCGATGCAGCGTACGCTCCATTCCGGCGCGATTGTCGGCGTCGAAATCGCCGATGCGGGTGACGAGGTAGTCGATATCGGCCCGTGAAATCTCGTCGGGGGACAGCACGACTTCCGTATCCACGTAGCGGGCAGTGGGGACGCGGCCGAGGTCGAGGATGATCTCGAGCAAGTCGTCGGTACGGTTGGCAATGGTGAGCGCTTCGCCGATGTGCGGTGGGATTACCGCCATGAGGGCGTGCAGGTCATCTGTAATTCGTCGTTGCATGGGTGAAGAATATCACCGCGCAGCCTGTACGGCAGCTTCGCGGGCATGAATCAGTTTTCGTAAATTTCTATCCGGGCGCGCACGATCGGGGCCTGCCCTTCGATGGCCGGGAGCGGGCGGAGCAACGATCCGGTCACGCGCGCTACCAACCGCTTCACCATCCCCGCCTGTGAGCCAAGCGTTTCAAAGTGGGCCAATTGCAAAATATCCTGCAACCAATCTTGATAACGCCGCACGCACACATACACTGGGCGTCCGGCGCGGTTGGCCCCGCCGAGATCGTGCAGGGCCGAATAGAGCATCGCCTCCGACAGGTCATACGCCTCCGGGTGCAGATACGGTTCGACCCAGATGCCCAACGGGCCGCGCCTGACATCCAGAAACGCAATCACTTCGCCCTCACGTTCAAACACAAAACCACGGCCCGCTTTGGGCGCCGGCTCCACTTGCTGCACCAGCCTTGGCACCACGTTGCTATACAGCACACTCACCGCGATGCCATCCGCTGTGGTCGCAGCCCGCATCGCCAGAGACGGCGCCGAGACTGCCATATCACCCGTTAACCGCCACACCGTTTGCCGCGCGTAGATGGCGAAGCCGGCCAGGCGCAACGCTTCAAACTCGCTGCTGGCTTCATCCACTTCGGCGATGAGGTTGTGGCCGCCGCGACGGCCAGCTTCGACCGCCAGCCGGTCGATGAGGGCATACCACCCGTCGTTGTCCGGGGACCAGGCCGGGGAGATGAACAGCGCGCGCGCGATTTGTTCGCCGGGGCGATGGCGCAGTTGACCAAAAGCCGCCTGTCCGTCTTTTTTCCAGATGAGGGTGGGTGCGCCAGCCCCGGGCATTACATACGCCAGCAGGGCGTTTTGAAGGGGCTGGTTTTCGCGGGTGAGCCGGGCAATCGAGTCGAGGCAGACTCCTTGCTCACTCAATTGCTGGATCAGGGTCACATCGCGCCAGTCAAACGGCCGGATCATCTTGTTTGGCGATCGGTCTCCGAAGGCAGGGTGGCTTTAGTCGAACGCTCGAACAATCCCTTGAGGGAGGCCTGAAAACGCTCCACTTCCCGGATAGTGCCGCGCCGCGTGCTGGCTTCACCGGAATGATCGCTGGTCAACATTCCTTTGCTGCGGAAATACTCGCGGTATAGCTCGGCCAGCACATCTTCCTCGCGGCGGTTGCGCTCCCGGGCGATCAGCTTGGCCCGCATCGGCATCGGGTTAATCGCTTCATCGGGGATGACGTCGGCGAAGAACGGGCTGCTATCATCCACATCCACAATGCCATACAACTCCACCATGTCGCGGCGGCGCACCCCTACGGCCATGCCAAACAGAGATTCGTAGCCTTCCTGATTGCGCCGCCACCAGCGCACCGCTTCGGGGTTATCGAGCCATTCCCATTCATAGTCGCCAGGATCAGCCCCAAATCGGCCCGCCAGGCTGACGGCCTCGAAGGTGTTGATGTACTCGGCCAGCCGCTGCC
>JBQTJD010000499.1:0-9670 GCA_052387475.1 Anaerolineales bacterium
TGCCGAGGAAGCCAAAGACAAAACCGATGAGTTGGTCATCATCGAACGCGCCGATGAGCACGCCCCCGTTGTGCGCGGCGGTGCTCAGCACGTGGAGCGGCACCACTTCTAGATCGGTGCCTGGCCACACTTGCCGTTGCACGTCTTCGGCCATCGCCAATTCGGCGTGCGTTTCAATCGGGCGCAGGGTGATCATTTGCCAGTGAACAGTTTGCAGTCAACAGTAAACAGTCAACAACTATCCGTTGTCGGCGATTCTCTCACAGTTCCGGTAAGCGACTGTTCACTGATCACTGTTCACCGTTCACTACCCTCGCATCAGTCGTTGCACCTCACCCCACCAACGCTTCTCGCGTAGATACTCGAGCGTTGATTCGATGCGGGCGGGCTTGAGATTGAAGTAACGCGTCACGCTTGTCAGTTCGGTGACGCGGTTGACGGCGAAGTGATCGAGCCAGTGTTCGGTGAGCGGCGAGCGCGGCAACACCTGTTCCGCAAACCACGCCCCCCAGCGCAGCAACACCGCATTGCCGTTCGCGATGCGTCGCGAGGTATTGATCTTGTCCATCACGATCTGCGCCAGATTTTCGACGCTGACAAACTCCGGCCCACCGAGCGACACGGTTTGATTGAGCAACGTCTCATCGTTCAGGCTCCACTCGATGCAGGTCGCGAGATCATCGACCCATAGCGGTTGCAGCACCGTGCCGCCGTCACTCGGCAGCCAAAGCACACCCGGGCTGAAGCGGATGAGGGCGGCCAATGTGTTGACCAGCACATCCTCACGCCCATACAGCAACGCCGACCGCAGGATGAGATAGGGGAGGCCGCTCTGGCGGATGAATTCCTCGGCGATGCCCTTGGCCTTGAGCACCGGATAAGCGGAAGCGCGGTCGGCGCCGAGATGCGAGACAAAGACGAAGCGCCGCACACCCGCTTCGCGCGCGGCTTCCACCAGCGCGCGCGTCCCGTTCACATCCACACCCAACAAGTCGCCATGCCGTCCCCGCCACTCCTGCCCGGCCAAATGGATCACGGTCTCCACACCGACCAGGGCCGAGCGCAGCGTGCGCGCATCCTCCAACGACCCGATGGCGAGTTGCACCGGAATGCGACCAGGCAAACGCGGTGAACGCTTTGAAGCGCGCACGAGGCAGCGCAATGGATAACCTGAATCGGCCAGGCGTGGCAATAACACGCGACCGACAAAACCCGTGGCACCGGTCACAAGAATCACAGCGCCAAAGTTTAATGGAGCAAGGCTCAAGGCACAAGGCACAATGGTGTTGTCATTAATTCGCTACCGCTTACCGTCCGCCTCGCGGGCTATCCGCGCGGACGCGGGCCGAGAGCACTTGTGAATAATCACCGCGCAGACACCTTGGCATATGGCACATATGTTTCGCATCTTCCTCATTCTCCGCGTGTTATACTCGGCAGGCAATTCAGCTTGAAATACCATAAGGAAACACAATGAGCGTTCGCGTGGTCATTACGGGCCTCGGCTGTGTGAGCCCGCTGGGCAACAGCGTGCCAGCCACTTGGGAGGCGGCCATCGCCGGCGCCTCGGGCGCGGCTCCCATCACCCACTTCGACACCACTCAATTCGAAACCAAGTTTGCGGCGGAGGTCAAAGGGTTCGATGCGGCCGAACTCTTTGGTCGCAAAGAAGCCCGGCGGATGGATCGGTACACGCAGTTTGGTGTAGCGGCCGCGCAGGAAGCGCTGAAGGATTCCGGGCTGACGATCAACGAGTCAAATCGCGATCGCATTGGCGCCTTTATCGGCTCGGGCATCGGCGGGTTGGGCACGGTCGCTACTGAAGTCGAAGTGATGCTGACCAAAGGCCCGCGCCGCGTCAGTCCCTTCCTCGTGCCGATGATGTTGCCCGACAGCGTCGGCGGGCAGATCGCGATTCAATTCGGGATGCGCGGCCCGAACCTCGGCATCGTCTCCGCCTGCGCGAGCGGCACGAACGCCGTAGGCGAAGCGGCGGACGTCATTCGCGCGGGCCGGGCCGATGTGATGCTGGCGGGTGGCGCGGAGGCAGCCATCGTGCCGATTGCGGTGGCCGGCTTCGGCGTGATGACGGCCATCTCCAAACGCAACGACGCCCCGGAGAAAGCGTCGCGGCCTTTCGACAAGACGCGCGACGGCTTCGTCATCGGCGAGGGTGGCGCGGTGCTCGTGCTTGAGTCCGAGGAACATGCCCGGGCACGCGGCGCGCACATCTATGGCGAGGTCATCGGCTATGGCCTCAGCAACGACGCGCATCACATCTCCGCCCCGCCGGAGGATGGCGCGGGCGCGGTGTTGTGCATGCAACTCGCCTTGAAGAGCGCCAAGCTCGGGCCGAAAGACATTGATTACCTCAACGCGCACGGCACCAGCACACCGATCAATGACAAAGCCGAGACCAACGCCATCAAGCACGTCTTCGGCGAACACGCTTACGACTTGCCCATCAGCTCCACCAAATCCATGACCGGACACCTGCTCGGCGCAGCCGGTGCGGTGGAAGCGGTGTTGTGCGTCAAAGCCATCAATGAGGGCGTCATTCCGCCGACCATCAACTATCAAACGCCCGACCCTGAGTGTGACCTCGACTACGTGCCCAATCAAAAGCGTACGAAAACCATCCGGCGCACGATGTCGAACTCGTTCGGGTTTGGTGGGCACAACGCCTGCGTAATTCTGGGGCAGTACCAAAATGGTCAACACGAACGGAACTAACGGCAGCAACGGGCACAGTCTGGAGTCGCTGCGCCCGCAACCACCTGCCACGCGCGAGCCGCAACTGTACGCCCATATCACCGGCTGGGGCATGGCCGTGCCCGAAAAAGTGCTGACGAACGATGACCTGGCGCGGATGGTGGACACAAACGACGAATGGATCGTCAGCCGCACCGGCATTAAAGAGCGCCGCATCGCCGGCCACAAAGACACCACCGCCTCCCTGGCCATCGCCGCCGCGCGCCGTGCACTTGAGGTGGCCGACATTGAGCCTGAGGTGATTGACCTTATCATCGTCGCCACCAGCACGCCCGAGCACATCTTCCCTTCGACGGCCAGCCTGGTGCAGGATGCCCTGGGCGCAACCCATGCCGGCGCGTTTGATCTTTCGGCGGCGTGTACTGGTTTCATTTACGCGCTGGCGATGGGGTCGCAGTCCATCCGCAGCGGCGCTTCGAGCACCGTGCTCGTCATCGGCGCGGAAACCATTTCGCGCGTCATCAACTGGCGTGACCGCAACACCTGCGTGTTGTTTGGCGATGGGGCGGGCGCGTTTCTATTGCAAGGGCGCGAAAGCCCGGGCGGGGTGCTGTGTAGCCTGTTACGCTCCGATGGTTCCGGCGGCAGTTCGCTCATTATTCCAGCCGGCGGCAGCAAGATCCCGGCGTCATTCACCAGTGTGCGCGACAATTTGCATGCCATTCAAATGGATGGCAAGGAAGTCTATCGGTTTGCCACGCGCGTGATGACGCAAGCGGTGAAGGATGTGGTGACGGGCGCGGGCATGGCGCTCGACGAGGTGCAGTTGATCGTGCCGCATCAGGCCAACCGGCGCATCATCGAGTCGGCGGCGCGCGGGCTGGGCCTATCCGAAGAGCGCTTTATGGTCAACGTGGAGAAGTACGGCAACACCTCAGCGGCGTCCATCCCGATTGCGGTGTGTGAAGCGGTGGCGCAGGGGCGGTTGCGCCCGGATGATCACATGGTGTTGGTGGGCTTCGGCGCGGGGCTGACATGGGGATCGGTGATGGTGAAGTGGGACGCTACGCCGGTGGAAACATCGCGCTGGCATCGCGCCCGGCGGCAGGTCTCGTACGAATTCGCCAAAGTGCGCTCCGCCGCCCGGCGCGGTCTGCGGTCAATCGAGGGATTGTTGTTTGGCTCACAAGCGCCGGAAGTGAGCGGAGAAGCGGCGCGGCCAAAAAGACCTGAGACACCGGCCAAGCCGAAACGCTAACTTGATTTTAGCGACCGTCACTGGGCAATGCTGTGCAATTCATCTTCTGGTGTTTGCTGCCCAGTGACAGTCACCTTGCAGTTTTAGAGAACAAGCCTAAACAAAACTGCCCGAAGCGCATTGCTTCGGGCAGTTTCTTTTGACGCAGTCTGACCGTGTTAGTTCACGCTGGCGCCGCGACGGTCTGGAGGAATTTGTCCACCATCATCTTCAGCGGGCCGAATGGCAGCGCGCCCACCTGGGTGTAGACCACCTTGCCATTGGCGACAAACAACATCGTGGGGATGCCCTGCACGCCGAAGCGGCCGGCCCACTCCGGGTTGTCGTCGGTGTTCACCTTCGCCACGACGACCTTGCCCGCATACTCATTGGCGATTTTCTCCAAATGCGGGGCAACGGCGCGGCACGGGCCGCACCATGGGGCCCAGAAGTCCACGATCACGGGCGTTTCGCTCTTGAGCACAGCCTGCTCAAAAGCCGCGTCGGTCACATGCATAGGTTCGTTCATTTCAATCTCCTTACTCTCACGATAAAAGCCATGCGCGCCTGGCAATCTGCCTAAACGCGGCGCGGGATGATTTTCCCGGACATGGCGGGCTTACGGATTACGCCGAGACGGGTTCCGCCTCGCAAATTTCGAAACGGGTGGTAATCGGCGCCACTTCGCGCAGCGTCGCGATCACCGAGCAGTACTTGGTCTCCGAAAGTTCAATCGCGCGGCGCACGGCTTCCGGATCAATGCGCTGACCCGTCACGATGTACGTCACTTCAATATGCGTATATTTCTTCGGATATTCTTCCGCCGTCTCGCCACGCGTCTGCACTTCAAAACCGGACACCTTCTGGCGCTTCTTGCGAAGAATGTCAATCACATCCATCCCGGTACAGCCCGCTAAACCAACCATCAGCATCTCCAACGGGCGAAAGTTCACACCTTCAGTGTCCAGACGCATGGTCGCGCCCGAGGGTACGGTCACATCAAATGCCAGTCCATTCCCTCTCCATACCGCTGTCGCTTCTTTCATTCCCATTTTTTACCTCCCAACCGGCGACCTGGGACAACCACAAGAGTTGCCCCTAACTTGCTTTGCTCAACACATCAATCAGGTTTTCAATCAAGGCTTCGGTATTCTTTGTCGACTTCGTATCTTCCAAACACTGGCAGGCGTATGACTTGGCCAGCATCGCGCTTGTCTGCTGCGCGGCTGAACGAATGGCGGTGAGTTGTTGGATGATTTCCTGGCAGTCGCGGCCATCATCCAGCATCTTCGATACGCCCCGCACCTGCCCTTCGATGCGCTTCAAGCGACGTTTGACATCTTCAACTGTTGCAGCTTCCATTGGCGCCTCCGCACAAGATACTCTAGGGGGGTATGGTATCGCCCGGTTTGCGGGTTGTCAAGTTGGAGTTTCATCATGGGTGCATTTCAGTTTAGGGGCAACCCGCTCTCCGACCGCGTCCTCGCGGTCGGAACACCTTGCCAGAACGCCCGCGAGGACGCGGGCTTGGAGCAAACTCGCCCCCAATGTGAAATGCACCCTTTCATCATCAAGCCGTGATGGAAATTTGAGCCGGATGAGACTGCCGAGTCAAGACCGGGTAAAATTCCGCGAACCGCTATGCAAGCAGGCGCTCACTCACCCGACCTCCACCGCCTCGACACGCTCTGGCGGCATTTTCTCGCGACGAACCAACTGCTGCCCGAGTTAGACCCGCTGGTCGCTCAGTCCTGGCGTCGTTGCGCCCCGCGCCTGAATCCCCACAGCCCTTTACACTGGGCCTACGTCAGTGCTGAGGTTTGGCCGCTGACACTCAATCAACATATCACCATGCTCGCCATCGCGCGGCCGATCATGGAAGACGTACATCAGTATATTGACGGATCAGGGGCGGTGCTGATCCTGGCCGACAACACCGATTGCGTCTTGGAATGCCTGGGCGACAGTGAATTGCTATCCAGCGCTCGCGATTTTGGGTTGCGACCCGGCGCGTTTCTGGACGAGAGCCGTATCGGGACGAACGGCTGGGCAGTTGCTTTGATCGAGCGATCTCCCGCACAGATCATTGGTGCGGAACATTTCAGCGTGCAGTGGCACGCCTATGCTTCAGCCGCCGCGCCCATCTTCGATGTGGATGGAAATCCCGTTGGCACCATTGGCTTGCTCGAGCGGTGCACGCAGCGCAGCCCACACTCCCTCGGCATTGCAGTCGCGGCGGCCAAAGCCATCGAGAATCAATTGCAGGCCAACCTGTTTGTTCGTGAGGCGAACGCGCACGCCACGGAGTTGAATGCGGCAATGGATGCAATCTCCGAGGGCGTGTTGGCCTGGACGGCGCAAGGCCTGATCATGCACCTCAACCACATGGCCGGCGAGTTGCTCGGTCTGGCCCCGGCCACCGTGGTCGGGCGCCGATTGGGCGAGTATGTGACCTTGCCCGAAAGTCTGGCACGGGCCGTGGGCCAGGGAGAAGAAGTCAACGATAGTGAGGCCAATCTGCGCCTGCTCGATGGCGCGACCTGCGCCTGTCTGGTCAGCCTGCGGGTCGTGCGCGGTGCAGATGGGCAGCCGGAAATGTTCATCGCCACGCTGCGGCGGCTGGATCAGGTGCGACAATTGGTCACCCGGCTCGTGGGTGCGCAAGCCCGATTGACTTTGGACGATATCGTCGGGCACGGCGTCCCGGCGCGTCGAGTGCGGAAGCAAGCCTTGGCCGCAGCGGAGGCCAAGGCCTGCGTGTTGCTGGTGGGTGAGAGCGGAACCGGTAAAAATGTGCTGGCGCGCGCTATCCACAATAGCGGACGGCGGTCGGCCGGACCGTTCCTGGCGGTGAACTGTCGCGCCATCCCGCGCGAACTGGCCCTGGGCGAGTTCATGGGTTTCGAAGCGGGCGCTTTCAACAGCGGCCAGACGATTGGGCAGCCTAGCAAATTTGAACTCGCTCATGGCGGCACCTTGTTTTTGGAGGAAGTGGAGGCGCTGCCTTTGGAAGTGCAAACCGCGTTGCTGCGCGTCATCGAGGCGGGCGATGTCATTCGGTTAGGCGGGACGCGCGTCATCCCCGTCGATACGCGTCTCATCGTTTCCACAGCCAGCCAATTGGAAGCGCGCGTCGCCGAAGGCTCTTTCCGCGCCGATTTGCTGTTGCGCCTGAGTTCATTCGTCATCAACCCCCTCCCCGTGCGCGAACGACCGGAGGATATTCCACTATTGATTGAACGGCTGCTGGAAAAACTCAGTGTGCAGCTTGGGCAGCACTTGGCGATTACGCCCGGCGCGCTGACGGCGTTGCGAGCCTATCCGTGGCCGGGCAACATCCGCGAACTGGAGTCGGTGATTGAGCGCGCCACGGTAGCCAGCGAGGGCCACCCCATCGCGACGGAGCACTTGCCGCCGGCGATCCGGCAGCGGCGCGCGTTAGCGCCGGGCAAACAGTCCACCGAGCTTGTGCGCAGTTTGCAGGAGTCCGAAGAATCTGCCATCCTCGCCGCTGGGCGCGCGGCGCGCGGCCACCTAACCCAGGCCGCTCAACTGCTCGGTGTTAGCCGCACCACACTCTGGCGTAAGATGAAGGCGCTGGGCATCGCTATTGAAGATTTCAGACGCTAAACAATCAGCCGCAGCCCTCGTTGCAAATTGCAACACCCCAGCACCGGGCGATTGTTTCAGCTTGTAACAAAAGGCGAAGATCGCTTGCCCCTGTGGGATAGCCCACTATAGTAACGACATACTTCTTTTGGCCCGCTGATTGACGGGCATCATCACACCTAACCCAATTGAGTAACTTTCGCATCCAAGTGATTGGAGGCGCAGGGATGTTGGAGAGCAGGAGGTGGTTCGCCACTATACGCTTACCAAGCCATTTATTCAGCACGTCTTGTTGTCGCCACTCTTTTCAGTTTCATTGCTCGGAGGAATCGAATGTCACCATCACCATTTCTAGGCGAACTGCTGGGCACGGCCATCCTCGTGTTGTTGGGCGATGGCGTGGTCGCCGCTGTGCTACTCAGCAAATCCAAAGCGCAGAATTCCGGCTGGATCGTCATCACGGCAGGCTGGGCGTTTGCCGTGCTGGTCGGCGTCTTTGTGGCTATCGCGTTTGGCAGTTCCGACGCCCACATCAACCCGGCGGTTACGCTGGCCTTCGCGGTGTCGTCGGGCGATTTCAGCAAGCTCGTCACGTATCTGCCCGCGCAGTTCATCGGGGCCTTTATCGGCGGCGTGCTTGTCTGGCTTCAATACTTGCCGCATTGGGGCGAAACGGAAAGCCAAGGGTTGAAGCTGGCCAGTTTCTCCACCGGCCCGGCCATCAGCAACGTGACGACCAATCTCATCAGTGAGATAATCGGCACGTTCGTTTTGGTATTGGGCGTGGCTGCCATCTTTTCCAAAGCAGTCGGTGGCCCGGCCGCCGGTCTTGGCCCGTTCCTCGTGGCGGGCCTGGTCTGGGGCATCGGTTTGAGCCTGGGCGGCCCTACCGGCTACGCCATCAATCCGGCTCGCGATCTTGCCCCGCGGTTAGCCCACGCCCTCTTGCCCATCCCCGGAAAAGGCAGCAGCGATTGGGGCTACTCGTGGATCCCGGTGGTCGGCCCCGCGATCGGCGGCATCATCGCCGGCCTGCTGGTGAAATTGATCGCCTAACTATCGCGCACAACTACTAACCTTGAAAGGATCATCTTCATGAAGAAGCTCATCAACAAACCTGAGAACGTGGTGCGCGAGGCGCTGCAAGGTGTCGCGGCCGCGCACGCGGACCTGGTGAAAGTGTTCTACGATCCGTTCTATATCGTGCGGGCCGATGCGCCGGTGCGCGGCAAGGTGGGTGTCATCTCCGGGGGCGGTTCTGGGCACGAGCCGATGCACGGCGGCTTCGTCGGCTATGGCATGCTGGATGCGGCCTGCCCAGGCGCGGTCTTCACCTCGCCCACTCCTGACCAGATGCTCGAAGCCACTAAAGCCGTCAACGGCGGCGCGGGCGTGCTGCACATCGTCAAGAATTACACCGGCGACGTGATGAACTTCGAGATGGCCGCCGACCTGGCCAAGTCAGAAGGCATCGAAGTGGAAGCGATCGTCACCAACGACGACGTGGCGGTGCAGGACTCGCTCTACACCGCTGGGCGGCGCGGCGTGGGCGTGACGGTGCTGCTGGAGAAGCTCGTGGGCGCGGCGGCGGAACAAAAGCGTTCGCTCAAAGACGTGGCCGACTTGGCCCGCAAAGTGAACTCGCTGGGTCGTAGCATGGGCATGGCCTTGACCTCGTGCACGGTGCCGCATGCCGGCAAGCCGACGTTTGAATTACCGGACGACGAGATGGAGATCGGCGTCGGCATCCACGGCGAGCCGGGGCGCAAGCGCGTCAAGCTGGCCTCGGCGGCGGAGATCGCCGAGATGCTGGTGACGCCGATTGTCGAGGACCTGCCCTTCAAGTCCGGCGACAACGTGCTCGTCTTCATGAATGGCATGGGCGGCACGCCGCTGATCGAGCTGTATCTGATGTACAACGAAGTCAATCGGTTGCTGTCGGGCCGGGGCATTACCATCAGCCGCAACCTGATCGGCTCGTACATCACCTCACTCGAGATGGCGGGCTGCTCGCTGACGCTGCTCACATTGGACGATGAACTGACTAAGCTGTGGGACGCGCCGATGAAAACGCCCGCCCTGCGCTGGGGCATTTAGGCGGATAGTCGAGCA
>JBQTJD010000500.1:0-5662 GCA_052387475.1 Anaerolineales bacterium
GTCCTTCCGTTCACCGGCTAAAGCCTCGACCCCTAGATTACCGAAGTTGAACGTCAAAACTCATTAGGATTTACTCGGTTGCCGGAACTGTCATTCCGAGCCGCGTCTCTTGCGGCGAGGAATCTCTACTTTGGTCGCAGAGACTCCTCGCTTCGCTCGGAGTGACACGGGCAACGGTTAACTGTTTTGCTCGAATGGTCGCAACAGCGCGCGCGAGATGATGTGCCGCTGAATCTCGCTCGTGCCATCCCAGATGCGCTCAACGCGGGCATCACGCCAGAAGCGCGCGATGACGTTCTCCTCCGCCAGCCCCATGCCGCCAAAGATTTGCACGGCATGGTCGGTGACCAGCGCCAGCATTTCGGTGGCGTGCAATTTGGCGGCGGCAAAGTCTTCGTCACGGGCTATGCCCTGATCGAGCTTCCACGCGGCGTGCAGGGTGAGCCATTCGGCCGCCTGTAATTGTACGGCCATGTCGGCCAGCTTGAAACTCACTCCCTGAAACTTGCCGATGGTTTGGCCGAACTGCCGGCGCGTGGCCGCCCATTGCTGGCACAGCTCCAGCGCGCGCCGCGCCCGGCCCACGCACGTCGCCGCCACCGATAGCCGCGTGGAACTCAGCCACTCGTTCGCCACATCAAAACCGTGATGCAGTTCACCAAGGATGTTGGCCGCCGGCACGCGGCAATCATCGAACTCAAGCACGCTGTTGTGATAGCCGCGATGCGAGACGACCTGATAACCGCGTTTCACCGTAAAGCCTGGTGTGCCTTTGTCCACCAAAAAGCTGGTAATCGCTTTACGCGGCCCGCGTGGCGTCTGAGTCTCCCCGGTGACGGCAAACAAAATGACATAGTCGGCGACATCGACGTGGCTGATGAAGTGCTTGTTGCCGTTGATGACAAAGTCATCGCCCTGTTGTTCGGCACGCGTCTCCATCGAGCGCAAATCTGACCCGGCGTTTGGCTCCGACATCGCCAGACAATCGGTGCGCTCGCCGCGCACGGTCGGCAGCAAATAATGTTCGATTTGTTCGCCTCGGCACGCGCGCAGGATGTTGCTCGGGCGCGCGGCGCAGGCGCCCAGCGCATAATTCGTGCGGCCTAACTCGAACTCCATCAACGTCAGCGTGACGGCCTCCAGCCCGCCGCCGCCGAATTCCTCCGGTATGTTGGCGGCGTACAGCCCCAAGTCGCGCGCTTTTTGGATGAGCCGTTGCCGCAGTTCAGGCGGCACTTCGTCGAGCCGCTCCACTTCATCTTCGTGCGGGATGAGTTCTTTCGCCACAAACGCCCGCGTGGTTTGCACGATCATTTTTTGTTCGGCGGTCAGGCTGAAATCCATCGTCATTGTCCTCGAGTCGCGGCGTCGCGGATGATGGCGAAGCCCGGCATCGCACCCGCTCCTACGTAGGAGCGCGTTGCACGCGCGATAAAGGCGCGCGATTATCTTCGCGGCAGCGCAACGGCAAATACCATCGCTACGCCCAAACCAATTACACCCGCCCACAGCGGCCAGTGCGGGTCACGCGCGTAGAGCACGCCGGCAAGGTAGGGCGAAATCGTCAGGCCGAGTTGTTGCGCCGTTTGATAGAAACCAAAACCGAAGCTCATTGATTCGGGGGCAAGAGTGTTGACCAGGCGGGCCGAGGTGATGGGGCGAAAGACGCGATTACCGCCGTGGATCAAAAACGCAATGCCAATCCACAACAGCCCGGGCAACCTCAACCAGATGAGCAGCGCCGCGAGGGCCAACGCCTGTGTGAGCAACAGCGGCGTGCGGCGCTCAGCCGGCAGGCGCCCGACGAGAAACGTCAACACCGCAATCCCCAACGTCCCGAATGAACTCAGCGAGCCGATCTGCGCGACGCTCAGCCCGCGCACCTCCTCCAGGTACTTCGGCGCCATCACCGTGCCGATGTCGGTAGCGACGAACATCAGCAGGATGAAGGCGATCTCGACGATGAAGCGGCGATTGCCGAGCACGGCGCCGATATGCGCGCGTTGCGATTTCGATGGAGCGGCGGCCTGCGGCGTGAGCGGCGCCAGCACAATCAGGGTGTCCAGCCCGAAGACGAGCGCCGCGACCACGTACACGACGCGCAAACCGAACGCCTCCCCAATCCACCCGCCGATGGCCGGGGCGATGATGCTGCCGGCTGAGTAGCCGAGCGCCAGCAACGCGAACAGACCACTCACCGCGCGCGGCGTGGTTGTGGCGGCCACATAGCCCTGCAATGCGGGCACAGCGAAATTCGCGAGCAAGTAGAGTGTGTACGCCGGGATGAACCAGCGCCAGTCGGGCGCAAATGCCATCGCCAGCGTCATGGCCGCGCTCAACGCCCAACCCCAAACGATCAACGGTTTGCGCCCGCGCCGGTCGGCCCACAGCCCGAGCGGGATGTAGAGCAGGATCACGATCAACCCACTTACGCCGAGCGTCAGCCCGATCTGTTCCGGCGATGCGCCCAGGCTTTCGATGTACAACGGTTGCAAATATAGAAACAGCGAGACGCCGAAGCCGGTCGCCGTGCTATTGAGAAACAGTAACCGTTGATCGCGAGTGAGGGCGCTCCACCAACGCATAGCTTATCTCGCGCCAACACGCAAAGACGCCAAGCGTCTATTTCTTTGCGCGTGCGAACTCTGTTCGCCTGCGTTTTGGCGCGAAATCAGATCACGGTCGGGATTTTGTGGCCGCCGTGTTCGTCGATGAGATGGCAGGCGGCGAAATGTCCGGGCTGCACTTCGCGATAAGCGGGCGTTTGTTCAAAGCAGATGCGTTGCGCCAGCGGACAGCGCGTGTTGAAGACGCAACCCTGCGGCGGCTTGGCGGGGCTGGGCACCTCGCCCTGCAATAGAATACGTTTGCGCCCGCGTTCAATTTTGGGCGAGGGCAGCGGCACGGCCGAGATGAGCGATTGCGTGTACGGGTGGTAGGGCGTGGTGAACAGCGTCTCGCGGTCGGCCATTTCCATCACCTTGCCAAGATACATCACCGCGATGCGATTGCTGAGATAGCGCACCATGTTGAGGTCGTGGGCGATGAAGAGATAGGTCAGCCCCAGCCGCTGTTGCAGGTCTTGCAGCAGGTTGATGATTTGCGCCTGAATCGAAACGTCGAGCGCGGAGATCGGCTCATCGCATACGACAAAGCTGGGGTTGAGTGACAGCGCGCGGGCGATGTTGATGCGCTGGCGCTGCCCGCCGGAGAACTCGTGCGGGAAGCGCACCGCGAAGGCCGGGTTGAGGCCAACGGTTTCGAGTAGCTCCGCCGCGCGCTCTTTCGACTGCGCCGGTGTCAGCGCGCCATGGATCATCTGCGGCTCGGTGACGATCTTGCCGACCGAGTGGCGCGGGTTGAGCGACGAATACGAGTCCTGAAAGATCATCTGCATCTTCGGGCGCAGCCGGCGCAGGTCCTCATCGCCCAGGGTCGTCAGGTCCTGGCCGTCGAAGAACACGTGGCCGCTGGTCGGCTTGTGCAGTTGCAGAACGGCGCGGCCGGTGGTGGATTTGCCGCAGCCGCTTTCGCCCACCAGCCCAAGCGTCTCGCCGTGGCGAATCTCGAATGACACGCCATCCACCGACCTCACCGCGCCGGGCGGCCTGCCGAGCAGCACGTTGCCGGGGATGGGGAAATATTTTTTGAGATCGACGACGTTGACCAGCACTTCGCCGTTAGGCGCCATTGCGCGGTCCTCCCTTCGCCACATCGTAGAAGCAGGCCGCGCCGTGTTGAGGCGTAACGGATATCAGCGGCGGTTGCTCCGCCCAGCAGCGTTCAAAAGCATAGCCGCAGCGAAAGGCGAACTGGCAGTGCTTCGGCTCCACGCGCAAATCGGGCGGCGCGCCCTTGATGTTGACCAGCCGCGCTGCGTGGCCCCCATCCAGTCTCGGTAGCGCGCCCAGCAAGCCGATGGTGTACGGATGTTGGGGCTGCTCGTACAACTCATCCAGCGGAGACTCCTCCGCGACCCGCCCGGCGTACATCACCACCACGCGGTCGGCCATGCCCGCCACAATGCCGAGGTCGTGCGTGATCCAGATCACGGCCATGCCCAGTTCTTTCTGCAAGCGCAGCACCAAATCCACAATTTGCGCCTGGATGGTGACATCCAGCGCCGTCGTTGGCTCATCGGCGATGAGCAGCTTGGGGCCACACGCAATCGCAATCGCGATCATCACGCGCTGGCGCATGCCGCCGGAAAACTGATGGGGATAGCTGTTGTAACGGGAGGCCGCATCCGGGATGCCGACATGCGCCAGAATCTCCACTGTGCGTTTGCGCGCGTCGGCGTCGTTCATCGCAAGATGGGCGCGCAGCGTCTCGGCGATTTGTTCGCCGATGGTGAGCACCGGGTTGAGCGAGGAGAGCGGGTCCTGGAACACAAAACCGATGCGGCCCCCGCGCACCTGGCGCAGTTCCGGCTCGGAGAGTTTGAGCAGATCGGTCTGGCTGTAGCCGTCGTTGAACAGCGCTTCACCGCTGGCGATGCGACCCGAGGCCAGCCGCAGCAGCGACATCATCGTCACACTCTTGCCGCAGCCGCTCTCGCCGACGATAGCCAGCGTCTCGCCTTCGTTGACTTCGAACGAGACTCCGTTGACGGCATGCACCACGCCATCCTGCGTGTGAAAGCGAACAGCGAGGTTGGTGACTTGAAGAACTGGAGCCATTCAGTCAACAGTGAGCAGTAAACAGTGGACAGTGAACAGTGTTGACTGTTCACTGTTGACCGTTCACTGCTTACTTTCGAGCTCGTCTCAACCTCGGATCGAGCACATCCCGCAGCCAGTCGCCGAGCAGGTTCATGCCGAGCGAGGTGAACATGATGGCGAGGCCGGGGAAGGCGGCGATCCACGGCAATGTGCGCAGGTAGCTGCGGCCCTGTTCGAGCATGTTGCCCCAACTTGGCACGCTGGGCGGCACGCTCAGCCCAAGGAAACTCAGCCCGGCTTCGTAAAAGATCATCGCCGACATCTCAAACGTCGCCACGGTCAGCATCGGCCCGATGAGGTTGGGCAGGATGTGGTCAAAAAGAATGTGAAACGGCCTGGCCCCGATGCTGACCGCGCTCTCGACGTAGCCCGACTGCCGGATCTTCAGCACCTCGCCGCGCGCTACACGCACAAAAATCGGCGCGTCGGTGATGCCGAAGATGAGGATGACATTGAACAGGCTGCGGCCAAACACGCCGGCGATGAACACGACGAAGAGCAAATAGGGCAGGGCGAGGACGACATTGACGATCGTCATGATCACGCCATCCACCCGGCCGCCCAAAAAGCCGGCTACCATCCCAATAACAAGGCCAAGGCTGGACGCGATCAACACTCCGAAGAGGCCGACGGTGAGCGAAACACGGCTGCCGTGAATGATGCGGCTGTATAGGTCGCGCCCTAAATTGTCAGTGCCAAGTGGATATTCCCACGTGCCACCCTCCGTCCAGGCCGGCGGTTGCTTGGAGGCGCGCAGGTTCTGCTTGGTGGGTTCGTGAAGCGCGAGCTGGTCGGCGAAGATGGCGGAGAAGACAAGCAGTGAAAATAGGATCAGCCCAATCATCGCACCCTTGTCGCGCCAAAGCAAACGCAACACGTAACGCAGACGTTGCGCGAGTGAGTTGTCTGCCGCCGGCGCGCCCAATTGGGGAACGGGGCTG
>JBQTJD010000501.1:0-6552 GCA_052387475.1 Anaerolineales bacterium
AACTCGGCTGGCGGTCAATCTCCGCGCCGATCAACATCTCGCCGCGTGCGGTCTGCGAAAAGTAAAAGAGTAAAGCCGACGAGGCCACGATCGGATGGAAGGTGCGGGCGTAGTGGTTGGTGACGTAGGCTTGCAGCGGATGCGTGCGGATCGGCAGCCGCACCCCGGCCATCGAAGCCAACGTCGTGACGTGCCCGCCCACCGCGCTGACCACGGCCTTCGTAGCAATCGGCCCGGCAGTGGTCTCGACACCCATCACCCGCCCCTCCGCCACATTGATTCCGGTTACGGCTGTCCTTTGATGCACATGCACGCCGCGTTGCAGCGCGCCCTCGGCGAACGCCCACACCACGCGGTCATGGCGGGCAGTCGCGCCCGCCGGGTGATAGGAGGCGCCGAGCACCGGCCACGCCCCGCCGCCGTTCAGGTCAATCTCCGGGCAAATCTCCTTGATCTCTTGTGGGGCGACGAACTGCGTGTTCGCGCCAAAGGCGGTGTTGACGACGGCGCGCGCGCGTTCAGCCCGCAGCCCGGCCTCATTGTGCGCGATCCACAGCAGGCCTTTCTGTTTGTGCATAATCCAGCGATCGGTCTCGGCCTCGAGCTTTTCGTATAGTTCCACGCTGCGCTGATAGAACCGCACCGCCTCGGGCAGGCCGTAGTTCGAACGGATGACGGTGGTGTTGCGGCCCGAGTTGCCCGAGCCGATGTAGTTGCGTTCGAGCACGGCCACATTGGTGATGCCGTGCCGCGTGGCGAGATAGTAGGCCGTCGCCAGCCCGTGTCCGCCCCCGCCGACGATGACCACATCGTAACTGCGCCTCGGCTCGGGCCACTTCAGGCTAATACGTTTTTCTTGGAATTCATTCATGGTGAATGTTGCATCGAATTACGCGAATTGCACTAATTTTCTTTCGCGTAATTCGTGAAATTCGACGCAAGAAAAATCACTTCAATCGCGCCTCGAAATCGGCGGCGAACGGCGCTTGCACGATGAACAGCACACGCTCATGTTCGAACCACAGTTTCATCGGCACGTTGGCGACCGCGCCCTGCGCGAAAGCGGGCCGGGCCGTTGGCAACTCCCACACACAAGCGCGCTCCAAAAACGATAGCGCCGCAGCGATCGGCAACCACAGGCCCATAAAACTGCCTTCCGGCGCGATGATGGCATGCGGGTCATCAAGCGTGATGTCAGCAGGCGGAATGACCAGGGCTTCATCCGACGCGAGGCGAAGGACGAGTGACTCAGCCGGCCACTGCGTGTCGTCGAGCGCGGCGGGTGCGGCGACAATGCGGATGGCGGGCAACGTTTCAAGCGCGGGCACGGACGCCCTCCTGGTCGTAAGACGGCGCGGTCACGCGGCGCGCCGCGCGGCCAGCAATCGTCATTGTGTCGGGCAACGCGCCATCGTCCAATTTCACCCACGCCAGCATGACGACTTTATTCAGCACCGGTGAAAGAAAACTGGAAGTGATGTAGCCGGCATACTCACCGTCGGCATGTTTGCCGCTGCTCCAAAGGGGTACACCTTCGAGCGGGGCCGGGCCACTCTCCATCTCGAGCGCGACAAGTTGTTTGTCGAGCGGGATTTTGTTCGTGCGCGTTATCGCCTGCTTGCCGACGAAATCAGGTTTATCCATCTTCACCGCCCATTCCATGTTCACACGGCGCGGCGTCGAGTCGAAATCGGTATCCTGTCCGACGATGATATGGCCTTTCTCCAAACGCAGCTTCAGCAGCGTCTCGATGCCGTGCGGCTTGATCCCGAGATCGCGACCGAGTTCCATCAATGTGCGCCACAGCGCCGCAGAGTGTTCAGAGGGGTGATGGAGTTCGTATGAGATTTCGCCGGTGAAGCTGAGGCGGTACACGCGACACGGCACGCCCGCGACCTCGGCCTGGGTGTGCTGCATGTATTGCAACGGTTGAGTAAACCCCGCACGCCGCAGCAACTCGTGCGTCAGCGGGCCGGTGACGTTAATCGCGCCAAGTGACATTGTTTGATTGAGCAACCGCACATCCAGCCCCCAAGTCTCAGCCCAATCGCGCACCCACATCTCCGCAAAGCTCGCGCCGCCGCTGGTGAAGGTGAGGGCGAAGCGCGCTTCGGCAAAACGCGTCTGGCTGTCGCGGCTGATCAGGCCATCATCCAAAACATAGCCGCGTTCGTTGAGCAGCAGCACGTAACGCGAGCGGCCCGGTTTGATTGTGGCAACTTGTGTAGGATAGAGTCGTTCGAGCAGTTCCAACGCCTCCGGCCCGGAAACCAGCATCTTGCCGAGTGTGCTCACATCGCCGAGGGACACTGCCTCGCGCACGGCCCAGTACTCTTCGAGGAAGTTGCCGTACGTCCACGGCCGCCACCACCCGCCGACGCGATCCATGCGCGCGCCGAGGCGGCGATGCTCGGCGTCGAGCGCGGTGCGTGGCGTGGCGCTGTGATGGGCGCCCGCCGAAGCTTCGCCGAGGGTGAGTTGCCGGGTGACGGGCCGTGCGGTGAAGGGCGCTTGCAACTCTGCGCCCCGATCCGCGAGGAAGCTGCGGAGGTACGGCAGGCACGTCGCGCCCTGGCATGTGCCAGTACCCGCGAGCGTCGCGCGCTTGATCAATTCCATTTCGTGAAAGCCGCGCTCCCATGCCGCGTCGAGGTCAGCGACGCTAACGCCGGAGCAATGACACACGGTGCCGGCAAGCGGGCAGGGCGGGATATGAGGCTCGAGTGCGGCCTTGCCCACGGCGCGCACGTTGAGTCCGTTGCCGATGCGGAGGAGGGTATCGCGGGGATGCGCCCCTAGCCCGATAGAAACGGTGTCGCACGGGAGTCGGCGTTCAACGCCAACGGCATCCCGCACCACAGCGGCTTCAACGCGCCCCGCGCCCTCGAAGCGCACGGCTGAGCCTTCGGCGACTTCTGCATTCACGCCTACCGGTGGCGCGCCGATGGCGACGACGCGGCCCAAATCCACACCGGCGGCGGCGAGCTTCGACGCGGCGCGCGCGGTGACGAGGCCGCGCAGGTCATTGCCGGGGGCCACCGGCTGAAGCTCTGCCGCACCCGTTGCCACAATCACCTCGTGCGCATGGATGTGTAGCATGCCCCCGGCGGTTCGCGCCACAACCAGCGGGCCAAGATAAATTCCAATCACCTCTTGTCCATCATTCACATCGAGCGTGATGACGCGTTTGCCCGCCCCACGCGCTTTGTCCGCTGCTGCGCGTCCGGACTTGCCTTGCCCAATCACGGCCAAATCGCAATGCAGATTGCGAGCCTCGACTTCGACGTTGTGTAGTGGTGCGGTGGGCAGCGGCGGTTCACCCGCCTGCGGATGGCGCTCGACGATGAGGCCGGGCCGGGCTTTGACTTGGCATGTGCGCGTGTACGCGATGCCATCCACCGTAGCGAGGCAGTGCGGGCAGTCGCCGCCGAGGCACAAGCAGCCGCCGCTCGTCGGGTGCTGCCCCGCGCGCAGCATGGCGATGAGCACGCTGTCGCCGTCGCGGAACTCAATGGGTTGGCCGTCTACGATGAAACGGGGCATGAACTGAAACTTTCGGATTGAGGTGTGAGGATTAGGTGAACGAGACAAGTGTAAGTCAAAACATCCCGGTAACCAAGTCTGTATGCTAGCAGGGCGGTTGAGTCGGCTCATCCATGTGCCAGAACGGTGCGTTCAAATTCAGACTTCGAAAAATTGCTTCCGCCTCAGCCACTGTTCGACCGTGAAAGTCGGATGACAGCCGATTGTGATACCACAACTGTGAGAGTTTCCACACTTGCTCCATCGTCAGCAGTTCGCCTTCGGCAGTGCGCTGTTCGATTTGCCAGTGTCGCAGATCTTCTTCCGACCGGAAGAACCGGATCGTCGCTCAGGTGTGAACGAGGTCATCGTACCAGTGACGAAACGGCACTTGAAAGTGAACGCGCCAATCGGCCGGCTCAGGTTGGCGATTGGTGAACTTGAGATGCAACGCTTCTCCAGAGTGGGTGCACTGCGCACGAAGGGTGGCTTCGTTGGCGTGAAGCGCGGCCACGATACCAAAACAATCCCACGCGCAGTTGGCCCAGTAAGTCTTACCCTCGATGTCCACTTCGAATTGGGTCGGTACGCCTGAAAACGGATTAGCCATGCGGATATTCAGGGTACCCGGCTCGAGAAAGAGCGCGTGTTTTTTGTCGAGCGTTGTGAGCAACTCTATGGCCTGAGCCACACCTACACCAAAATTCTGGCTGATTTCATCTGCTGAAGGCGCACGAGTCGTGGTGGCAAAATGCTGATACACAAAGGCGCGGGTGG
Organism: Anaerolineales bacterium; assembly: GCA_052387475.1. Taxonomy (GTDB): domain Bacteria; phylum Chloroflexota; class Anaerolineae; order Anaerolineales; family UBA6663; genus JANWXR01. Next base: position 4,300 of record JBQTJD010000501.1, read on the forward strand.
CCCACAGGAGCGTGTCGTCAATCATGTCGTGACTCATCCGCCTTTCTCAACCGCGCCACAAAGAACCCCTCCATCATCTCGCTCTGCAATACACGTCGCGTGTGCGCGACCTCCGCCGGGAAAGCGCGGCCTTTGGCGTCGTGCATCAGCGCGGGGGCGAAAGGCACGCCAGAGATGTCGAATGGCTCGACGGTCACTTCGCCGGGGTGTTTCTCAAGCAGCCACGCAATCACGCCTTCGTTTTCCTCCACCGTCGTCGTGCAAGTGCTGTACACGATCACACCACCGGGTTTGGCCGCGCTGAGAGCAGACTTGAGCAGGTAACGCTGCTGCTTGGCCAGCGACTTCACATTGCTGGGCGACGGGTCGCGTGTGCCGCGCATGCTGCACGGCGCGTCCACCAGCACGCGGTCGAAGTAATTCGGATAGCGCCGCCACAACAAATGCCCGGCCATGCGCGACGTTTTCGCGCAGGTCACGCCGTACTGCCTCAGCACGTTCGCCAGCTTGTACACGCGCTGCTGGCTGAGGTCGTTGGCGATGAGCGTGCCGGTGTTCCGCATCAGCGCTGCGATGTGGGTGGCCTTGCCGCCCGGTGCGGCACACAAATCGAGCACGGTCTCACCGGGCTGCGGGGCTAGCGCCAGCACCGGCAACAAACTGGCGTGGTTTTGGATGAAGAACGCGCCCTGATCGTAATCGGGCAGGGCGGTCAGGGCGCGCATTAGCGCGTCGCGGGATGACGCGCCCCACACGGTAGGCGCCTCCGCGCACCATGGCACGTTTTCGATGCTGAAGCCGGCTTCTGTGAGACGGGCGGTCACTGTGGGGACATCACTCACCAGTGTGTTGACACGCAGGTGGACGGTTTCTGTTTGGGGTGAGGCTGGCCCGGCCATGCGGCGAATTCTACAGGCTAAACGGAGACGGGCCACCGGCCCGTCTCGACAGTGGTAAGGCGCGACGCTCTCGCCCCACTTGCCGAAACCCCACCGGCAGTGCTAAAATCCCAGTCGTTCGGTACCGCAGGAGTCTGAAACGTGGGCAACCCCCACGTTTCTAAGTTAACGGGCCGTCGCCGCCCTTCGGCGATACCGCCGCATTATCGGCGGCGATCACCCTACAACTGAATACGGAAGTCACGGAAGTCTATGAAGAGCGAACTGGCATTAGCCTTCAACGAAGTCATCGAACAAAATAAACTCAAGCGCGACGTCATCATCGAGGCGCTGGAAAACGCGTTGGTCACCGCCTATCGCAAGTCGGTCAACGCCTCCGCCGCGCAGCACATCGTCGCCAAAATCGATTTGACCAACGGCTTAATCAAAATCTTCGCCGAGAAGGAAGTGGTGGACTCGGTAATCGGACACCACACCGAGGTGGCGCTGGAGGACGCGCGCGAGGTGGATCCCGGCGCGCAGTTGGGCGATATGGTCACCGTAGAATCGACGCCAAAGGATTTTGGCCGCATCGCCGCGCAGGCCGCCAAACAGGTCATCGTGCAGCGCCTGCGCGAGGCCGAGCGTGAGAGCCAATATCAGGAATACGCCTCGCGCGAGGGCGATATCGTCAACGGCACAGTGCAGGCCGTCGGCTCGCAATCCATCACCATCGGGCTGGGCCGCACCGAGGCCACGCTGCCGCGCAATCAGACCATGCCCGGCGAGCGCTACTACGCGCACCAAAAAGTGCGCGCCTTCGTGCTCGAGGTCCGCAAGACCACGCGCGGCCCGCAGATCATACTCTCGCGCACGCACAAGAACATGCTCCGCCGCTTGCTGGAGTACGAGGTGCCGGAGATTTACAACGGCGCGGTCGAGATCAAATCCATCGCCCGCGAGCCGGGTCACCGCTCTAAGGTTGCCGTCTTCGCGCGACAGGAGGGTGTGGACCCGGTGGGCGCGTGCGTGGGCATGCGCGGCGTCCGCATCCAATCCATTGTCAAAGAACTCAGCGATGAGAAGATCGACGTCATCGAGTGGAATCCTGAGCAGGCGCTGTTCATCCAAAAATCGCTTAGCCCGGCCCGCGTGACGGCGGTGTATCTCGACGACGACCCGCTCTCGGGCCGCACTGCGATGGTCGTCGTGCCGGATGATCAACTCAGTTTGGCGATTGGCCGCGAGGGGCAAAATGCGCGCCTGGCTGCCAAGCTTACCAGTTGGCGCATCGACATCAAAAGCCTGACCGAGGCCGCCAACGATGCGATGGGCAAACTGAAGGCCGATGGGCAATATGCCGATCTGGCCGAGC
>JBQTJD010000502.1:0-4124 GCA_052387475.1 Anaerolineales bacterium
TATTTTTGCTCATCGCCGGCATCTTCCCCGCCGCGCCGATTGTGATTCAGAGCCTGATCACCGGCCCCAAGAAGAGTAACCCGATCAAAAATTCGACCTACGAGTGCGGGGTTGAGACGGTGGGCGATACCTGGGTGCAGTTCAAAGTGCAGTATTACATCTTCACCCTGGTGTTCGTGGTGTTCGATGTGGGGATGATGTTCCTGTTCCCGTTTGCCGTGGCGTATAAGGCGGTGGAATGGTTTACGCTGGTGGCCGTCATTGGCTTCCTCGCCGTCCTGGGCGGCGCGCTGGTGTATGTGTGGCGCAAAGGCGCGCTACGGTGGGTATAACCCAAAACAGAATTGCGCTTCTCGCCTATCGTCGCTCACGGTAGGCGTTTTGTTGTCGGGCGTGGTTCGCGCGCCCGCATGGAGTTGCGGTATGGATTTTTTCAGCGACCCAATCGGTTTCATCGCGAAACTGCTGTCCGATTTTCTCCTCAGCCTGAACCTGGCACCGGAGTTCGTGACCTTTGTCATGGCCGCCATCGGCGTGGCGGTGGTGGGAACCGTGGCCTTGCTGTTGCCGCTGTTTACCATCTGGCTGGAGCGGCGCGTCATCGCCCGCATGCAAGACCGCATGGGCCCGAACCGCGTGGGGCCGCAGGGGTTGTTGCAGACCATCGCCGACGCCCTCAAGCTCGTGATCAAAGAAGACATCACCCCCATCGGCGCGGACAAGGTTGTGTACAACTTCGCACCCATCCTGGTGGTAATTTCGGTCATCACGATCTGGGCGGTGTTGCCCTTCGCTATCAACGTCTACGGCACTGACATCAACGTGGCGGTGCTGTACATCGTCGCGGTCGGCTCGCTGGGCACGCTGGCGATTATGCTGGCCGGGTGGGCGTCAAACAACAAGTACGCGCTGCTGGGCGCGTTCCGCACGGTGGCGCAGTTGGTGTGCTACGAAGTGCCGATGATCCTCAGCCTGTTAGTGCCGGTCATCCTCTCCAGCAGCATGAGCCTGAAAGATATCGTCATCGCGCAGCAAAGTGTGTGGTTTATCTTCTCCGCGCCCATCGCTGCCCTGATTTTCTTTGTGAGTTCTGTGGCCGAGACAGGCCGCGCGCCGTTTGACCTGCTCGAGGCCGAGTCCGAAATCGTGGCCGGGTTCAATATCGAATACTCCGGCATGAAGTTCGGCATGTTCATGGTGGCCGAATTTCTGCACGCCTTCACCGTCGGCGCGCTGACGGCGGCGCTGTTCCTCGGCGGTTGGCAAGGCCCGTGGGTGGAACAATACCCGCTGCTCGGTGTCGCTTACTTCCTGCTCAAGAGCTTCGCCGTCTACTTCATCATCATCCTCGCCCGCGCTACGCTGCCGCGCATCCGCATTGACCACATGCTGGATTTGAATTGGAAATTCCTGGTGCCGCTGTCGGTGGCGTCCATTATCATCACGATGGTGGTGACAAAGGCGACCGAGGCGCTGAACCTAGGCGAGTGGGGCGGTGCGCTGGTGTTGTTCGTCGTGAACGTGGCGGTACTGTGGGCGGCGCTGACGTGGGCCAATGCGCAGGCCGGGCGGGTACGCCGCAAAGAAAAGGCCCCACTCAAGGCGACGGTGGATTTGCACGCGCACGAAGATGCGCACGCAACGGCGCATTGATCGATAAGAGTCCGCCCTCACCCCAGCCCTCTCCCTCCGGGAGAGGGGGTGGCCCTGGCAATATCGAGACCGTTTAGGGGTGAGGGCGAACTATAAGCTTATGACCCCTCTACAACTCGTTTTCCTCCTCACGGCGGCGGTGATTCTGGCCGCGGCGGTTCAAGTCGTCACCACCCGCAACCTGGTGCACGCGGCGTTGTGGCTCATTGTCACGTTGTTCGGCATGGCCATCATCTTTGTGCTACTGGAGGCCGGCTTCCTCGCGGTAGTGCAGGTCGTCGTCTATATCGGCGCGATTTCGATTTTGATTATTTTCGCTATCATGCTCACACGGCGGGTGATGCAGGATACCGGCTCGCAGACCAATCGCTCTTGGCCACTGGCGCTGGCGATTGCGGCGCTGCTATTGGTAGGGATCGCAGTAACACTGCCCCGCGCCGGTTTGTCCGAGGCTGCTCGGGCCGCCGTATCGGCTGACAACCTCGCGACCTTGGGCTTGCAACTCACCAGCACCGACTTCTACGTCGTGCCATTGGTCACCGTCGGCGCGCTGCTGGCCGTCGGCATGATTGGTTCGATTGCGATTGCGCGAGACGAAAGACAAGAGTAATTGATAAGCGGTAATTACCAATTACGAATTACTGTTTTGGAGCTGGCATGATCCCTCTCTCATGGTACCTCGCCCTCGCCGCCGCGCTATTTTGCGTGGGCGTGTACGGCGTGCTGGCGCGCAAAAATGCCGTGGCGATTCTGATGGGGGTGGAGTTGATGATCAACGCCGTCAACATCAACCTGGTCGCGTTCTGGCACTACGTCACCCCAGACAAAGTTTCGGGCATGACGTTCGCGCTGATCGTCTTCGCCGTCGCCGCCGCCGAAGCCGCCGTCGGCCTGGCGCTGATCATCTCCATCTATCGCCGCCGGCAGACCGTGGTGGCGGAAGATGTGAATATGATGAAGTTCTAGGAATTGCAGATTGCAGATCGAAGATTGTAGATTGAGTCGGGCGCGTCAATCTTCAATCTGAAATCTAAAGTCTGAAATTGACTTATGCCTTTGGAAACCGTTCAGGCCCTCACCTGGCTCATCCCCCTCCCGCCGCTGCTAGCGTTCTTTTTGATCGTGTTGTTGACCAATCGCAGTAAAGGGTTGAGCCACACCGTCGCGCTGGTGTCCATCCTCACTGCGTGGGTGTTGAGTTGGATGGTGCTGTTCAATCAGATTGCGGTCGCCGACTTTGGCAAGGAGGTCGTCGAAAACGCGGTGGCCTGGCTGCCGTTCGGATCGGAGGAAGTGGGCACCGAGGCGCTGACGATGGGTGTGCTGGTGGACCCACTAACAGCGGTGATGTTGTTCTTCGTGCCGCTAGCCTGTACGATGATCTTCCTCTACAGCGTCGGCTACCAGAACTGGGGCAAGCCGCGTGACCTGCACGATAAACCCGGTGAGCCGCCGCACAACGGCATCGAGCCGCTGTACTCGCGCTTCTTCGCTTATCTTTCCCTATTTGCTTTCGGTATGCTGCTGCTGTGTGTGGCCGATAACCTGCTGCTGTTGTTCGTGGGCTGGGAGATCATGGGCTTGTGCTCGTACCTGCTCATCGGATTCTGGCACGCGCGCCAGTACGCCGACCCCCAACAGATCACGCCGCGCCGGGCCGCTGTCAAGGCCTTCATGACCACGCGCGTCGCCGATGTGATTATGATGCTCGGCATCGTGTACCTCTACTCCCAAACCGGCACGCTCAACTTCCGCGAGATCATGTACGCGCACGAAGGCGAGATGCTACACACGCTCGCGAGCACGCCGGCTGTCCTGGCCATCCCCGGCTTTGCGGCCTCGCACCTCATCGGACTGCTGTTGCTCACCGGCACGGTCGGCAAATCGGCGCAGTTCCCGCTGCACACCTGGCTGCCCGATGCAATGGAAGGCCCGACGCCCGTCAGCGCCATGATCCACGCGGCGGCGATGGTCTCGGCCGGCGTGTACGCCATGATCCGCGTGTACCCGATCTTCGCCGCCACGGCGGAGCATGGCGTCGAACATGGGTTGACATTACCCGCACTTGTCATGGCCTCCATCGGCGCGTTCACTGCGCTATTCGCCGCGACGATTGCCGTGGCGCAGAATGATGTGAAGAAGGTGCTGGCCTATTCCACGATCTCGCAGCTTGGCTTTATGCTGGCTGCGCTCGGCATCGGCGGCTACATCGCAGCGGCGTTCCATTTGATGACCCACGCCTTCTTCAAGGCGCTGCTCTTCCTCGGCTCCGGCTCCATCATCCACGGCGTCGAGCATGGGATGCACAGCACGGGCGACCACAAGGGATCGCCCCAACAGGGATCGCTCCAACTTGATCCGCAGGACATGCGCAACATGGGCGGGCTGCGGCACACAATGCCGGTGACGTTTTGGACATTTTTGATCGGTGGCTTTTCGCTGGCGGGCTTCCCGTTCATCACCGCCGGCTT
>JBQTJD010000503.1:0-4171 GCA_052387475.1 Anaerolineales bacterium
CCACCACATAGACCGAGGGGAAGACGCTGCCGATCGTGCCGACCATGGCATCCACCAACCGATGGTCGGAGGGCGTGCGGCCCACGTTGATGACGAGCGCGCCGTCATCGGTCAGCTTGCCGCGCACTTCATCGAAGAACTCGCGGGTCGTCAGTTGCCACGGAATGTAAGGCACGCGGTACGCATCCACCCCCACCACCGAATAGCGCCGGGGCGAGCGCGCCAACTCCACGCGCCCATCGCCGATGATGGCGTTGATGTTCGGCTCGGTCAACCCTAAATATTTGCGCCCGGTCTCCACAATCGCGCCATCAATCTCGTAGCCGTCGATGGGGATGAGGCCAAAGACCGCCGTGTACTGCCGCGCCGCTGTGCCGCCCGCCAGGCCGATGTTCGCGAAGCTCTCGACCTGCGGCATGGGATTGAAGAACGCCGCCGCAAGGAAATAGTCCCACACCATCCCGGTCTCAATCTGCGTCGGATGATAGACCGAGTGGATGCCCTGCCCCTCGTTGAGCAGTAGATAGCGCCACTCGTCGCGCTGGATCACTTGAATGAAGTTGTATTCGGATTCGATTTCGGACTCGGGGATGAGGCCGGGGATGGGGCGCTGCGAGCCGCCCAGCGTGGTGGCGGCGACTGCGGCCACCAAAGCCGGCAGCAACAGGGCGGCCGTTGCCCGTCGCCAGTCAAGGCTCCACAACCCAATGAGCGCCACGACAAACAACAATCCCGCGAAGAGCAGAAAGGTGGTGGTCGTGCCAATCACTGGGATAAGGATGAGCACCGGCAGAAATGTGCCCACCAGCGAACCGAGCGTGCTGATGGCGTAGATGCGGCCCGCGATAGAACCGGCCTGGCGTGAGTCGGTGACGGCCAGCCGGATGGCAAACGGGGAGGCGCAACCGAGCAGCGTGACCGGCGCTGAGAACAAAATCAGCACTCCGAGGAAGGAGCCGCCCGCCACCACCGCATTCAGCCCCAGCATCGCCTCGGCCGCGAAGCGCAGCACTGGACGCGCTACTAATGGAACGAGCGCGGTGAGGAAAGCGGCCGCGATCAGAATCGAGTAGAACGTTCGCGGGTGGGGCGAGCGGTCGGCCCAGCGCCCACCAATGAAGTAGCCGGCGGCCAAGTAGAGCAACATCAATCCGATGATGTTGGCCCACACCAGATTGCTCGTGCCGAAGATGTTGCCCAACAGCCGCGAGGCCGAGATCTCCACGGCCAGCGTGGTCATACCGGAGATGAAGACGGTGAAGAGTAAATAGAGATTGGAGGATGATTTCAAGAGCCGGTCTCAGCGGAAGACAGTCGCGATTTGCGGCGCCGCAACCAGACAAAAGCTCCCGCGACGGCCCCGAACGCAAGCGCCAACGAGCCGGCACATATCAAAGGCCAAAATGAAGCGGGCGCTGGTGTCAGGGCCAGTTTGGGTTGTGACTGCAGGTAGAGCAAATCAGTCGTTGCATTGGCAATCTCAGTTGTTCGCGAGCATATGTTTGTGCCCCATCCATTGCCAACGGCGCTTTGCGCGTCGCCTCGGTAAGCATACAGCAGGTAAGTCTGTCCCATCTGAAAACCATAGCCGCAGTCGGCGTCTCCATAACCGGTCTGTACATCAACGGTGGTCGTATTCACACCTTTCCACGAATCAATTACCCGCCATGACACCACTCTGCCGTAAGGCGGTTGATACCCTTGAAAATAGCGGCTGATTTGAAATAGCCACGGGGCGACCGACGGCGAAACGGCGCCTCGCACGCCGGTCACTTCGCCCACAAAGACCGCCTCCCGTTGAGCAAATTCCTGCGCCGGAGTGCCTGGCATGGCACACGAACAGGCCCACGCCGTGCGGGGCGGAGGTGCGATCAGGCCCAACAGCACGGCTATGATTGCGATCAGATATTTCGTCTCCCTGGCCAACATGGCGGGGATCATACCGTCGCAGACGGCGCGGTTGACATTGCTCAACAGTCGCGACCCCGGAAGCGACACCGCGGGAGTCGTCATCCCCGAGACGAAGACGGTGAAGAACAGGTAGCGAGTGGCGGGTGATTTCATATTGAGTTGGAGTGGGGGTCGGATTGGGCTTTGGGATTATAATCCGTCCCAGACGAATTCGCGGCCCGAATTGAAGTCCGAATCCGCGCTGGATGGATTCGGGGCCGGTTTTGGTCGCATAATGTTACGAATCTCGGATTCGGCCCGGGGGGTGGAGGCCGAATCAGAGGTTGGGCGGTGGTCGAATAGCGACGGCATGTCGCACGGGCGCTTTCCGCGGTCGCAGAATGTCGGTCTACTGTGTGCCTAACTGACGATGTCAAGGAATAAGCACTATGACACTTCATGTGATGCACCTGGCTGAAGTCGCTTTTCGCGTAGCCGATCTGGCCCGCGCATTGGCGTTCTATCAAGACGTCCTCGGCTTGGAGATCGTGCGTGCCTATCCTACGATGGTCTTTCTAAAAGCCGGCGAATTGGATTCGCCTTTGGGTCGTGGCGGACATCCACAACTCCTGGTGTTGTTTGATCGGCAAGTTCAGCTCGATATTGCTCTGACGACGCTCGATCATATCGCATTTGAAATACCACTTGAACAGTATTCGACTGAGCGCCAAAGGCTTGAGCAATTCGGTTTGGAATTGACCGAGCGGATATGGCGGGGCGAGTACGCCTGGTTGCGTGCCCGTTCGCTATTTTTCGATGACCCGGACGGGAATACAATTGAGCTAATCGCGCACGACCCAAACGCCGCTCAGACAATGACGTCCAGTTAGGTTGAAGTTGCAAGCCACCGCCCACCCGCCGCTCATTCACTTTCAAGGCTCGACGGCTCGTGCACCTGATGCCGAACGTTAGGCCGCCATTTCTGGCAACAAGTCGGATCAAGAATTGTTGGTCACTCGAGGGAAGGTGACGATGGAATCCGGACATCTCACGAAGATACTGGATACCGCCATTGACGAACATACATTTTCTGGAGTCATTTACATTAGCCACAAGGACACCGTGCTCTATGCGCGAGCGGCGGGCTATGCTGACCGGAGCAACAAGATCCCCAACACGTTAGCGACACGATTTGGCATCGCGTCCGGCACCAAGTTCCTGACCGCCTTAGCCATCGGTAAACTCCTTGAAGTCAAGCAACTCTCGTTCTCAACGAAATTGAAAGACTGCCTCGCGCTTGATTTCCCGCACTATTCGCCGGAAATCACCATCCGGCACTTGCTTACCCATACGTCGGGGATCCCGGACTACTTTGACGAAGACAAAGTGGCGGACTTTGATAACTTTACCCTGAGCGTTCCGTGGTACGAATTGCGAAACCTCCGAGATTACCTGGCCGTGTTTCCAGATGAAGAGATGAAGTTCACGCCTGGGGAACGCTTCGCCTATTCGAATGGCGGCTATATTCTCCTGGGGATGGTGATTGAAGAACTGACCGGTATGAAGTATCAGGATTTCGTAGAGCAGGTGATCTTCCAAGCGATTGGCATGCGTCAGTCCGGGTACTTTGCGCTGAACCAACTGCCCGAGAAGACGGCGTTGGGCTACGTGGAAGAACCGGGAGGTTGGCGAACGAATATCTACAATCTGCCTATCGTCGGGGCCTCAGACGGAGGCGCGTTTACCACAGTGCAGGATTTGACGGCCTTATGGACGGCCTTCTGGGGGTATGAGATTCTACCGAAAGAGTTGGTCGAGATCTATACGATGCCTTACGTGAAAGCCGAGACGGAGGGAGCGCATACGTATTACGGTCATGGGCTTTGGATCTACGAGGGCGCAGGACGACAGCGGGAAGTCTACTTCACGGGTTGCGATGCCGGGGTATCATTTAGATCGAGTGTGAATCGAAACACCGAGCTACAAGTCACGGTGATCTCCAATACCACCGAGGGAGCTTGGCCAATATTGAGAGTTATCGATACCGCATTGCAAAAATTGAGCGGGCAGGCCGCCTAACACCCGCATCCGACCAGTTTCAAATACGTGGACTTCATCTTCGCTCACCAGCAGGGTTTCCCTTATACCGCCAATAGTGTGGCCGAGAGCGGGCATGATAGGCTATATTACATTTCCTGATGGGTGCATTTCACGTTGGGGGCGAGTTTGCTCCAAGCCCGCGTCCTCGCGGGCGTTCTGGCAAGGTGTTCCGACCGCGAGG